>CAZKFU010000192.1:0-3271 GCA_964552165.1 uncultured Acidimicrobiaceae bacterium | reverse complement strand
GATGTTCAACTACCTGGCGTTGCTGGGTTGGGCGCTGCCCGGTGATGTCACCATCTTTGGTAGAGACGAGGCGGTTGCTGCCTTCGATCTGGCAGACGTCTCCAAGAACCCTGCCGTGTTCGATGTCCAGAAGCTGGAGTGGATGAACGGGGAGTACATCCGGGCGATGGACCCCGAGGAGTTTCAGGCGAGGGCGAGGCCCATGGTGGAGGCCGAGGTGGGCAAGGCGTTGTCACCTGAGGAGTGGCAGCGGTTCGTGGCCATCGCCCCCTTGGTACAGGAGCGGACCAAGTTGCTCCCCGAGGCCGGCGCCCAGGTGTCGTTCCTGTTCCTCCCGATCGAGGAGTACGACGCTGACTCCTGGAGCAAGGTGATCGAGAAGGAGGGGGTGGCTGAGGTGCTGGCCGTGGCCGGCGCCAAGCTCGCCCGGGTGGAGCCCTGGTCGTCCGACGGCATCGAGGCTGCCCTCCAGGCGATGCTGTCCGACCTGGACATCGGCGCCCGCAAGGGGCTTCAGCCGATACGTGTCGCCGTCACCGGCTCCTCGGTCAGCCCTCCCCTCTACGAGTCGATGGCGGCATTGGGCAAGGAGACGTCGCTGTCACGCATCGCCGATGTTCTGGAGCGGCTAGGGTAGGAGGAGATGGCCGCTTGGCCGCCGTGGCTGCCGGATTCGCTTCCCTCGCCCAACGTCTCGCCACCTCGTGGGGGAGAAGACCCTTGGCCCACTAACCTGAGGCGATGGCCCGGCTCAGTGCCAGCGAGCGAGCGAGCATGCCGGACAGCGCATTCGCCTACATCGATTCCAAGGGGACGCGTCGCCTGCCGATCCACGACGAGGCCCACGTCCGCGCCGCGTTGGCACGCTTCAGCCAGGTGGTGTTCGAGAGCGAGGAGGCCCTCGACCGCGCCCGGACCAGACTGCTGAAGGCGGCGAAGCGGCACGGCATAGTCCCCGTCGGGTTCATAACCGGCCAGCTCCGCGCCGAGCGTCGGACTGGCCGTGGCGGCGGAGACCTTCCCACCGGCAACCTGACCCTGCTGATGACGGACATCGAGGGGTCGACCGCCCTTCTCGGCAGCCTGGGAGACGGTTATGCGCGGGTCCTGAATGAGGCTCTGCGCCTGATCCGTCGGGCGGTGCTCGACCGCGGCGGTGTGGAGGTGGAGGCTCGGGCCGACGAGTTCTTTGCTGTCTTCACCGATCCGCGGGCCGCTGTCGATGCCGCCGTCGACGTCCAACTGGGGTTCTACGGGAGGAGATGGCCAAAGCGGGAGCCGGTGAAGGTGCGGGTCGGAATCCACTCCGGTCGTCTCGACCTAACCACCTCCGGGTATGTCGGGCTCGCGGTCAACACCGCGGCACGAGTGTGTTTCACCGCCCACGGCGGTCAAGTCGTGATCACCGGCGCTACTCAAGAGCTCCTGGGGGAGATCGGAGACCTCACCTTGCGAGACCTGGGCACGCACCCTCTGACCGGTCTGCCCGAGCGCCACCATCTTTTCCAGGTCGACGTGGACGGGCTACCAAACAGCTTCCCTGCTCTGCGCACCGCTGACCGCGGGTAGTCGTGACCGATGTCCGGTTGAAGCTGGCAAGATCCACAACACGCACCAGGCCAAGCCAGTCGGGCTCGCCGCCCTCATCGCGAGACGACCCTGGACATTGGCGGAGATGGGAGGTGCCGATAGCATTCATCTGCGCACGGCCCCGTCGTCCAGAGGCCCAGGACGCCGGCCTTTCAAGCCGGAAACGCCGGTTCGAATCCGGTCGGGGCTGCCAGGATCATCCTGATATGTCCCCACGAAGCGTCGATCTCTACAACACCAGCCTGGCGATCCTCTCGCTGATCGCCCTGGCAGGTGCTGCTCTGTTGGTTGGCTATCGACTGGCCAAAGGCCGACAGGCGGCGGCCTCGCTCTTGGGGGGGAGCGCGTTGTGGCTGGCCTGGATGGTGGCGGCAGTGGCGACCGCCGGATCACTGATCTACTCCGAGGTGATCCACTTCGTTCCCTGCCGCTTGTGCTGGTTCCAGCGAATCGCCATGTACCCGCTGGCGATCGTTCTCCTCGTGGGCGCGATACGCCGCGAGGCGGTGGCCCGGTTCTACGCCCTGCCGCTGGCCCTGGGAGGGCTCGCTATCTCCGTCTGGCATTACGTGATCCAGGTCTATCCCAGCCTCGAGGGCGGTTCCTGCGACCCCCTCAACCCGTGCTCGGCGCGCTACGTCGAGGTCTTTGGCTTCATCTCCATTCCCTTTATGGCCGGGGCCGGGTTTATCGTCATCGCGGTACTGCTAGCTCTCTACGCACGGCCACTCCAGGAATCTCGAAATGAATAACAAGCTCATCTTTGGCATCGTCGGTGGAGTGGTCGGGCTCGGTCTGATCATCGCCCTCGCCATCTCGGTGGCGACCGATCCTGGGCTGAGCGATGACATCGGATTTGGCGATGTCGATGTCGAAGGCTCTGTCCTGCCTCAGTTCGCAGACCCCGCCAACGACCCGGCAGTGGGGACAGCGGCGCCGACCATCAGCGGCGCCGACTGGGAGGGCAACCCGGTCAGCATCCGGCCTGACGGCAGGGCCAAGATGATCGTGTTCCTCGCCCACTGGTGCCCGCATTGCCAAAACGAGGTGCCGGTGGTGCAAAGGTGGGTCGATGGCGGCGGGTTGCCCGACGGCGTCGATCTCTACGGGGTGGCATCGTTGACGAATCGCGTCCAACCCAACTGGCCGCCCCAGGAATGGCTCGAAGACGAGGGCTGGACCGCTCCCGTAATCATGGACGATGCGGTGTCAACAGCCGCCGTGTCCATGGGATTGAGTGGGACCCCCTTCTGGGTGGTCTTGGACGGCGACAACAACGTACTGGCTCGAATCTCAGGGGAGGTCGGGCTGGGCGGGATACAGACGTTGGCGAACATCGCCTCCTCGTCTGTCTGACCGCTGTTCAGCCCTCGAGGCCCTTCACCTTGTCCAGGCGCCGTATGTGACGTTCCTCTTTGCTGAATCGAGCGTCGAGGAAAGCCTTTACCAGATCCTCGGCGAGCGCCTCGCCGATCACCCTGGACCCCAGGCACAACACGTTGACATCGTCGTGCTCGACCATCTGATGTGCGGTGTACACGTCGTGCGCCACCCCGGCGCGGATGCCGCGTAGCTTGTTCGCCGCCACCGCGGCTCCTGCCCCTGACCCGCAGACGACGATGCCGCGATCGGCCCGTCCGTCGAGGACCGTGCCACGATGTTGGAGGTCCTCGGTTTCGAC
>CAZKFU010000191.1:0-3274 GCA_964552165.1 uncultured Acidimicrobiaceae bacterium | reverse complement strand
GAGACGTCGCCTTGAGAAGCTTGGTCAACTCGAGGTGAACTGTGGAGAAGAATCCTGCGATCTTCATCTGCGACGAGCCACCGAGCCGGCCGGGGTCGAGGTGGTCCACGAAGTAGCGATAGGCGCGAGCGGTGGGGATGCGCCCAGCTGAGGTGTGTGGCTGCACCACATAGCCATCGCGCTCCAGAGACGCCAGGTCGTTGCGGATGGTGGCCGGGGAGACGCCGAGGTGCGTGGCCTCGAGCACTGCACGCGAGCTGACCGCCTCGCCGGTTTTGATGTGCTCTTCGACCAAGGCTCTGAGGATCTCGGATCGGCGGTGTTCCAATGTCGTGGCCACGGACACACGTTATCCCGCTTGTGAGGATTCGACAGGGCCTTCGAGACTCATCAGGGCGCGATTCACCTCATCGGACAGAAGCGGGATCTTTACCACAAGACGCCGACCTCGATGCTCGATGATGCCCGACTCGACGAGACGGACACCCCACGGCGAGGCCAGTAGCGCTTCGACGCCGGGCCCGTCGGCGACGCCTACCGTGCGGCGCAGCCCGACGAACAGACGGTCGATCTCGGCGTCCCATCCCTCGACGCGCTCCTCCCCCGCCCGCGGTGACCGGCCGGCGTCGATGGCGGAAAGGTATGCACTCAGTCGGCGGTGATTCCGTGACCTCACCCCGTCTCGATAGCGATGGGCGCCGTTGCCATGTCCCTCGTACTCGCCCTGCGCCCATACGATCGAGTTGTAGACACATTCGAGCCCGGGTCGTGACCAATTCGATACTTCGTATTGGACGTACCCCGCTCCTCTCAACAGTTCCGACGCCGCCTCGTACATGTCGGCTTGGACATCGGGGTCAGGCGCAGGGCCACCGGAGGCGACGGCTCGACCCAGCGGTGTCCCCCGTTCCACGGTCAGCGCGTAGCAGGAGACGTGGTCGGGTCGTGCAGAGATTGCCGCCTCCAGGGTATCCACCCACCTCGTCAGCGACTCGCCGGGAGACCCGAAGATCAGATCCAGGTTGACCACACCGAACCCGGCGTCCTTGGCCCCGGCGGCTACCAGACCGATCTCGGAGCCTCGATGCGATCGCCCCAGGAAGCGGAGTGTCTCATCGGAGAAGCTCTGGGCGCCAAAGCTGACCCTGTTGAAGCCTGCGGCCACGACCTGCTCTCCCCACGAGGGCGTCCAGTCCTCGGGATTGGCCTCCAATGAGATTTCGGCTCCAGGTGCAAATCCGTGATGCTCGCCGGTGGCCACCAGAAGGCGCCGCAGATGTTCGGGCGCTAGGAAGCTGGGAGTACCTCCTCCCACATACACGGAGGCCAAGGGACCAAAGCTCGAGCTAAGCCTCATCTCGGCCTCCAGTGCGGTGACATAGGAGGCGAACTCGTCGCCACGACCGGCAACGACAGCAAAGTCGCAGTAGGGGCAGATGGTCCGGCAGAATGGGATGTGCAGGTAGACCGCCTTATCCCGGAGATATGCGTCGAAACGCTCGGCCTCGTTCACGAGTCGTCGTCGACGCGAAGAGCGGCGACGAATGCCTCCTGGGGCACCTCGACGGAGCCGACCATCTTCATCCGCTTCTTTCCCTCCTTCTGACGCTGCAGCAGTTTCTTCTTGCGGGAGACGTCGCCGCCGTAGCACTTGGCTAGAACATCCTTGCGTTTCGCCTTGACCGTCTCCCGGCTGATGATCCGACCGCCTATTGCGGCCTGGATGGGAACATCGAAGAGCTGCCGTGGAATCAAGTCCTTGAGCCGAGCCACCATCTTGCGCCCGTACTCCTGCGCCTGGGAGCGGTGGACCACCGCCGAGAAGGCGTCTACGGCGACCGAGTTGAGGAGGACGTCGACTCTCACCAGATCCGACTCCCGGTACCCGGCCGGCTCATAGTCGAGTGAGGCGTAGCCCCTGGTGCGCGACTTGAGGATGTCGAAGAAATCGAACACCACCTCGCCGAGCGGGAGCTGACAGTCGAGCTCGACCCGCTCCGGGCTCAGGTAGCTCATGTTGCCGATCTCGCCCCGACGGGATGTGACGAGATTCATGACGGCACCGACGTACTCGCTGGGAGTGATCACCATGGCCCTCACGTATGGCTCCTCGACTGCGAATTGGCCACCGGGGTCGGGCAAATCCTGGGGTGAGTGGATCTCGGTGGTCCTCCCATCCGGATACCCGACCCGATAGGCGACAGAGGGCGCGGTAGTGACCAGATCGAGGTCGTATTCGCGTTCCAGGCGCTCCCTCACGATCTCCATGTGGAGAAGCCCAAGGAAACCGCACCTGAATCCAAAACCGAGGGCTCGGCTCGTCTCCGGCTCCCACACCAGCGAGGCGTCGTTGAGAGACAGCTTCTCCAGCGCCTCGCGCAGCCTCTCGAATTCGTCACCGTCGGTGGGAAACAAGCCGGAGAACACCATCGGCTTGGGCTCTTCATAGGGTGTCAACGGGTGTGCGGCCGGGTTCGCCGCCGAGGTCACCGTGTCCCCGACCTTGATTCGGTCGATCTCCTTGACCCCGGTGATGAGATATCCGACCTCCCCCGTCTCCAAGGCCGCTTTTGGCACCGCCCGGGGGGTGAGCACCCCGACCTCGTCGGCGTCGTGCGACTCCTTGGTGGCCATCAGCCTTATCCTCTCGCCACTGTCGAGACGGCCGTCGACCACCCTGATGTAGCAGACGACACCTCGAAATGGGTCGTAGTAGGAGTCGTAGACGAGCGCCCGCATCGGGCCTTCCACCTTCCCAGACGGAGGTGGTATGTCGGAGACGATTCTCTCCAGCAGAACGTCCACACCCTCCCCAGTCTTCGCCGACAGGCGAAGCACCGCCGAGGTGTCGATGCCGAGGACCTTGGACACCTCGGCTGCTGCCCGGTCGGGATCGGCGGATGGGAGATCGATCTTGTTGATCACCGGGATGATGTCCAGCCCTGCCTCCACGGCCAGGTAGGCATTGGCGAGTGTTTGCGCCTGGACCCCCTGGGCGGCGTCTACCAGCAGCAACGCGCCCTCGCAGGCGGCCAAGGATCGTGACACTTCGTACGAGAAGTCGACATGGCCCGGGGTGTCGATGAGGTTGAGGACATAGTCGAGGCCGTCTGACGCCCGGTAGCCCAGACGCACCGACTGTGCCTTGATGGTGATGCCCCGCTCCCGTTCCAAATCCATGGTGTCGAGGACCTGATCCCGCATCTCGCGGGGGGAAATGGCACCGGTCCGCTCCAGAAGACGATCGGCAAGCGTCGACTTGCCGTGGTCGATG
>CAZKFU010000190.1:0-3277 GCA_964552165.1 uncultured Acidimicrobiaceae bacterium | reverse complement strand
TACCTCAGGGACCGGGTCGGCAAGTCGGCCCGGATCAAGGAGCTGAGGGACTGAGCCCGCTCGAGCCCACCATCGAGGCCGACCCAAGGATCGAGGAGCCGGCAAAGCCGCCGGCTCGCCGCCGTTCGTTCTGGAGAGAGTTGCCGGGTCTGCTGATAACGGCGCTGGCGATTGCCGTCCTCATCAAGACCTTCCTCTTCCAGCCCTTTTGGATCCCATCCGAATCGATGCTCGACACGATTCATGTCAACGACCGGGTCATGGTGAACAAGCTCGCCTACAAGATCGGGGACGTGTCTCGGGGCGACATCGTGGTGTTTCGCGACCCTCGACATCCCGAGATCGACGAGTCGATACCCGAGGCGGTGATCAGGTCGATACTGGAGGCGGTGGGGATTCGGACCAGAGGAGCCGACGACCTCATCAAGAGGGTGATCGGGCTCCCCGGCGAGACCATCGTCGTTCGCGACAACACGATCTTCGTCGACGAGGTTCCCATCGAGGAGGGCTATGTGATGGCGGGGACAAGGATGGCCGACGCCGGGCCGTTCGAGGTTGCCGACGACTCCGTGTTCGTCATGGGAGACAACCGCGACGCGAGCTTCGACAGCAGGGGCTTCGGGCCCATTCATCTCGACGACATCGTGGGTCAAGCCGTCTTCTACATCTGGCCGGTCGAGCGGATCGGGGTAGTCCGCTGATCCTGTCACCCCCAAGACGTAGAAACACCAAGGTTGGCCCTATGATCCGGGCCGCTCTTTGGACCCGGACGAAGGTGAGGTAGGCCCTTGGAAGGCGATTTGGAACGGTACGAGACCGAGGTGGAGCTTCAGCTCTATAAGGAGTACCGCGACGTCCTGCCCATGTTCCGTTTTGTGGTGGAGACGGAACGGCGTCTTTATCTGGCCAACAAGGTGGACATCGCCACCACGACCCAGAATGGGGTGGTGGTGTACAAGGTCGAGATGGAGGATGCTTGGGTATGGGACATGTTTCGCCCCTCTCGGTTTCTGAAAAAAGTGGACGTCCTCACCGGGCGCGACGTCTACGTCGAGGAGATGGAGCAAGCGGAGCGGATCTGACTCGCCCCGCCCTTGGAGCGCTGGCGGAGACATTCGCCACCCGCTTTCTCGAGCGCCGAGGGGTGGCCGTCGTGGCCTCCAACATACAGGTAGGTCGGGGAGAGCTTGATCTCCTGGGCATCGACCGCGGGGAGCGGACGGTCTTCGAAGTCCGGTCGGTTAGAGGGTCGATTGCCGATCCACTCGACGCGTTCGACGGCGAGAAGAGGGAACAGGTGCGCCGCCTGGCGTCGAAGCTGGGTGTGGGTCGAGTCGATTTCGTGGGCGTGGCTTTTCGTGGCGATGGAATCGAGCTGCGATGGGTGCCCCGATGCTGAGCCTGCCCGCAATCGAGGCGCGTGGCCTCGTCAAACGCTACGGAAGGGTGACCGCACTCGACAGCCTCGATTTCACGGTGCAATCGGGACGCCTGACCGGGTTCCTGGGACCAAACGGCGCCGGGAAGACCACGACCTTTCGAGCGTTGCTGGGGCTCACCAGGCCCAACGCGGGATCGATCCGGGTGTTCGACCGGCAGGTGCCGCATGATCTTCGCTCGATCGTCAAGGAGGTCGGAGCAATCGTCGAGGAGCCTGGCCTCGTCAAATCCATCTCGGGTCGGAGGAATCTCAGGGTCGCCGCCGACACCCTCGGATTTGGTCACGAACGGATTCCTGAGCTGCTGGCCTTCGTCGAGCTCGAGGCGGACGCTCACCGTCTGGTCGGCCAATACTCCAAGGGGATGCGTCAGCGGCTGGCTCTGGCGGCGGCGCTCCTGCCCCGGCCGCGGCTGCTGATCCTCGACGAGCCGCTCGACGGGCTCGACCCTGCCGGCCAGCACGCCTTCCGGATCAGGCTTCGCCAGCTCGCCTCCGAGGGCGCCACCGTGTTGGTGTCGAGCCATGACCTCGCCGATATCGAAGCCCTTGCCGACGACGTGATCGTGATCAACAAGGGGCGTCTCCTGGCCCAGGGCCCGCTGGTCGAGTTGTTGGCGGGCGCAGCCACGCGCATAGTCACCGTCGAAATCGCTGCTGCCGCCTCGGCGCTTGCCGCAGCCGGGATCGATGTCGAGTCCGTCGATGGCGGTTTGGTCGCCGCCACCGACAGTGGAAGCGACGTGATACGGATCCTGGCGTCGGATGGGATCTATCCGGACGAGGTGCGATCCGAGCGAAGCACTCTTGAAGCGGTGTTCCTGGGGATGACGGAGCCGGGATCGTGATCACCTTGATGAGAGCCGAGGTCCTCAAGCTGTTCGGGAGGCGTCTCTATCTGGTGATGGTGGGAATTCTCGCCGTCCTCGTCGCGATCACGGCTTTCTTCCTGCTGGTGCTGGCCCAGATAAGTCCCGACCTCGCCGATGAGGGGGTTCCTCTGATCACCAAGCCCGATGCCTACATCATCGGGGTGCAGCAGGTGGTGTCTCAGACCTGGTTCCCATTGATCCTGGCCGTGATCGTTCTAGGCGGTGAGCTGGCGTCGACGGTCTGGGCCACCGGGCTGACGAGAGAGTCGTCCAAGGTGAGACATGTGACCGCCAGGGTCTTGGTCCTCACCGCGGCCTCGTGGCTGGCGATGGCTCTCGGGATCGGGGGCTGGTCGCTGGTGACGGCGCTGGCTGCCGACGGTGCCGGTTCGCCATCCATCACCGACTGGCTTTCGGTGGCGTGGAAGGTGGGTGCGATTCAGCTCGCCTGGACCTCGATCGGGATCGGGTTCGTGGCGATGCTCCGTGCCGTGGGCCCGGCGATCGGCGCCGCCATCGCCATTTCCTTCGGGGAGGGGCTTTTGTCGCTGTGGGATACCTACGAGCGGGTGTCACTCACCGTGGGGTCCTTGGCGATCTTTGGTGACTTCGGCTTTGGCGGCCCCTTTGCCGATCTGATGCCGGGAGCGGGGGTGTCCGTCCTCCACTCCGCCGCCATCATCCTGGGCTGGACCACACTCGGGCTTCTCCTCACTTGGTGGGGCATGCAACGCCGCGACGCCTGAATCGCGGGGCATGGTGGCGATCAGGGCTTGGTGCACGCTGCTAACGGCCAAACCGCCGGGGAATCTCCCTGTGCCAGCATCCATGGTGCCAGTGACGTCTGTCGTCGGGCGCATCGTCGGGGACGACCACGAGGTGGTACACCCCTGGCTCGATGCTGAGATCGCACCCGGGGCACAGGTAAGGCTTGACGGCGGCGTAGGGCTGGACCGGGGTGACCGTC
>CAZKFU010000189.1:0-3290 GCA_964552165.1 uncultured Acidimicrobiaceae bacterium | reverse complement strand
GCTTCCACATCCACGACGAGCGCCATTTCGTGGAGACCTACTCGCTGCGGCAATCGTGGGAGGTGGACCTCCATCCGGAGGAGGGCTGCGGCGGGCCGATCGACCTCCACCTAGCCCTCGACGTGGATCCCAAGGTGATTCTCTCCCTGCGAGAGCGCCTCGAGGTGATGGGTGACGAGTGGGAAGAGCCTCCCGACGATTACTTCTTGGACCTCTTCTTCAACTGGGCCATCCCACCGTTGCACAACCCGCCCGACCTACTGATCCTCGCCACCGATCTCGCCGGCGTCGGTGGCGTCTCGTTGGCGATCGAGGTGTCGGCAATCGACTCCTACGGAGCCGTCACCGACGCCCCGGAGCGTCGGCTCAACCTCCAGGGGCGGTCGCAGGTCTCGTTGGTGGAAGTCATCATGGGTCGGGAACAGCTATGCGACGTCCTCGACCGCTGCCACGACGTGAGCGACTATCTGTTGGAGCGCGTCGAGAAGTGGATGGAGATCCCGGGGTGAAGGCTCCCTTCAGAGGATCAAGCTGAGCAACGCCCACAACCCCATCAAGCCGGTCACGACCACGAGCGCGAGAAAAAGCACCCTGGTGGTCGGCGACGGCGGCGGGACAGAGGCGTCGCCATCGGCGCTGACTGATGGCGGCGCAGTGATGGCATCCTGACTCCAGTTGGCGACAGCGGATGTGAACGCCTGTGGTGATCGGGGCTGGAAGACAAGAGCCTCCCCCTCGGCCTCCAGCTGGAAAATGCCGGCATCGCTCTGGATTATCCGGCACTCATCGTGCCTCCATTTGCCGATGAGGTCAGTCCCCACTTCGAGGGTGAGATGGCCGTTTTCGAGGCCCACTGTGACATCCACCGGTCCTGGATCCACCCGTGCCACCCCGTCGAAGGTTCGTTTCATTGTTTTCACCGCCGCGGATTTGCGCCCATCAAGGTAGCGCTGATTTGCCAGATCGTTAAGGGCGAACCTTTTCAGAAGGGCAGCCCCACGGCCTCGCAGAGAAACCGGGTGAAGCCTCTCGCCTGGCTGTAGGCGGCCGCCAGTGCCGCGTCGAAACCCGGCGTGGTGACCTCGGGCTCGGTGAGGCGCCGCCCGGCCATGAAGGACTTGAGCCTCATGTCGTCGGCATATGGATGGTCGGCGTCGAAATCCTTGGGCAATCGCTTGAGAGAGGCCTCGGGATGACTCAGCTCCCAGGTCTCGGTGAACGCCTTGCCTCGGGTCGCCCTTTTCCAGCCTTCCGCGTCACCGTTGATCTTGGTTCTGATTGCGTTGGCAATCGCAGGCTCCGGTTGCCACATCCCGACCCCTGCGAAGCACTCTCCGGGCTCGAGATGAAGGTAGTAGCCGGGGGCGTGGACGTCCTTGGCCGATTCGTGACGAAAATGAATCCCGACGTTGGTCTTGTACGGGGTCTTGTCCTTGCTGAACCTGATATCTCGGTGGGGGCGCATCAGAGACCCACCGACGGTCTTGGCCTGGACCAGGAAATGAGGCGACAGCTTGTCGAGGTGGCGGCCAAAGTCGGTGATGAAATCGAGGGCAGGCTCCCGCACCACCTCCTCGTAGCGCCGCTTGTTGTCTTCCCACCACTCCCGGTTGTTGTTGGCGGCCAGCTCCTCGAGAAACCTGAACACATCGCCTGTGAAATAGACGCGGGCCATCATGCTCCTTTCTTCCCATCCTCGAACATACGCGCCGCCGAGGGGACCTTCTAGTGGACGCTCAGCTCCGACCAGGGCGTGCGGAACCCATCGCGGAGGATGCCTCTCATGTCTCCGACGTGATGGCGGATCACCCAAGCCCCGGCGAGCAGGAACACCACAGCCACTCCGACTCGCGCCGATGCCGAAGCATCCTCGGAGATGACGCCGGCCTCCGCCAGCCCGGACTCGGCGAGCTGGGCGATGAAGAGCGTCAGCATGGCCCAGGCCTCCCTTCGGCTCATGGAGCGGCTGGAGAGGATGGCGACCGCGAACATCGATTGGGCGGCGGTCACGAGGAGCTCGTCGCGCTGGACGATGTCGAGGGGCAGCCCATGGGTGGTGCGGGAGAAGATGGCGAAGACGATGGGAAGGGTCCCCACCAGCAGGGTCCATTGATTGACTTTGGAGGAGATGAGGGCGGTGAGCCCGGTTCGTGAGCCGAGCCGCCAGGCGAAGAGGCTGGCCACCAGCAGCTCAGGTGCCTCGGACGCGGTGGGGGCGATCCATTTCACCAGCAGAAACTCACTTACCCCTATTGCCGACCCCAGGTCGACGATCGACTCGGCAAATGGTTCGGCGACGATGAGGATCACCGCAGCGGCTATAACGAACAGCGAGTAATTGAGCATCCGCCGCTGGCGGCGGGGAAGCGTCGCCATCCAGGCGCTGGGGCCCACCAGGTGAGGAGTCTGCGATGGTGCCTTGCTGAGCCGAATCAGGTAGGCAACGTAGATGGCGACGAGCACTGCGGCGTCGAACAACGTAAGGCTCTCCTTGAGGAAGAGCGTCAGCCCGTACAACGAGGCGATGGTGAGGTAGGAGATCTCGACGTTCTGCGGTCGCTCCAGGTGAATCTCGGTGGCGGTGGCCCCCTCGGCCAGCTCCGGGCCCACCATGGCCCGGCGAACCCGCCATGTGCCCAGCAGCACCACCAGCGGCCATCCCAGCCCGATGAGAAGCTGGTTGCCCCCGGTCATGTTGGCGAGGGCGAGAGGGCCGTACTGGGACGCTGAGCCAGTCTCCAGATACTCGGTCCCCGCCTTGGCGGTGAATACGAAGTCGACCGCATACTCGGGGAGGACCGCGATCAGGGCCAGCAGTGCCAGGGCGAGGCCGGCGGCGATGTCGAGCTGCACCACCTCCGCCGCCCAGGAGAGGAGAAAGGCGGCGCCAACGATGCTGGCGCCGAAGATGACCGCGGCCAGTATCTCGGGAGGATGGAAATCGAGGAAGCGGATGATCACCCCGGGCAGGGTCACGGCGAAGGCGAGGACGATGTAACCGATCTGGCGAGTGGGGCTGGCCAGCTTGATCTCGGTCATGGCCGGGCGAGTGTAGGGATGTGGGGCCCCTTCTCAGCCGCGGGCATAGCATCACATGGTGGTGGGGCCGCGAGCGTTACCGCCGACTCTCCGAGGTCGGTGTATCCAGGGCGATCGTGTCTCTCCGCGACATCAAGATGGTGCCGAGGCGGTCGGCCGATTTGCACCCGTGGTCGCCGCGTTCGCCTAGTGGTCTGTCGCCCAAATAGCTGCGCAGTCTCGCCGGCCCTCGAAGCCGCTGGGCTGCGTCC
>CAZKFU010000188.1:0-3296 GCA_964552165.1 uncultured Acidimicrobiaceae bacterium | reverse complement strand
GGTGGCGTCGGTGGTTGTCTTCGGCGAGCTTTTCCCGTGGCTCACCAGCTGGCCTGGCACCCGGTCCATCCCCATGCTCGCCTTGCTTGGTGTGGGGATGGCTGTCATCTCGATTCTCACCGAGTCGATGTCGGGGCCCGGCGTGCCCCGACCGAGCTACGGCCGGATCATCCTCATCGTGGGCGGGACCTTGCTGATCCTCTCGCTGTTTCTGGTGTTCAACCGTGGCACCTACTACTCGCGGACGTTTCTCGCCATCACCGCCGGTGGATGGCTCGCCCTGGGGATTGCCCATCGCATAGTCCGGCGAGTTCGACCGTGGACCGAGCGAATCGGGGTCATCACCGACGAGAAGCAGCTCGCCGACGACCTGGCGGCGGCCGACCATGCCGAGGTGGTGTGGATCATCGACCCCGCCACCGAGGGCGAGATCGAGCTTCCCGGCCACGACGTCACTATTGCCGTCGACCTCAAGTCGGTCCTCTCCGAGCGGGTGGCTCAGTTCGTCTCCTCGTGTGACATCGCCGGATACGCGGTCATCCCGTTGTCCTCCACCTACGAGGCACACACCGGCCGGGTCCCCCTGGTTCATCTCAACGAAGGGTGGGAGATATCCGAGCCTCTCCTCCAGACCGCCCCCTACCTTCCCGGGAAGCGGTTCTTTGACATCGTCGCGGTCGGCGTGACGGCTCCTTTGTGGGTGACCTTGGGGTTGCTGGTGGGTCTCTTCGTCAAAGCCTCCTCGCCGGGGCCGGCCATCTTCAAGCAGCGGCGGGTGGGATTGGGTGGAGGCCCATTCACCATGTACAAGTTCCGCACCATGGCGGTGGATGCCGAGGAGAACGGTCCCCAATTCGCCGAGGAACACGACCACCGACTCATCCCCGGGGGCCGTTTCCTCCGCATGAGCCGTCTCGACGAGATTCCCCAGCTGTGGAACGTACTCATCGGTGACATGTCCCTTGTCGGCCCTCGTGCCGAGCAGGTCCCGTTCGTCGAGGAGTTCAAGGAGAAAATCCCCTTCTATGCGCACCGCCATTTGGTCCGCCCCGGGATCACGGGCTGGGCACAGGTCAACTATGGCTACGCCGACGACACCGCCGACACCATGGAGAAACTCACTTACGACCTCTTTTACATCAAGAACATGTCGCCGGTCCTCGATACACGCATTCTGTGGAAGAGCTTGTGGACCGTGCTCAGCGGCGCGGGGGCGCGTTGACCCCTGAGGTAGAGGTATCGATCGAGCCGCGGGGGTTCAAGGCGCGGGGGACCTCGATGATGATCAGCGGTGGTCTCATCGGGGCGCTCGGCGCCTACCTGTTCCAGGTCTATGGCGGGAGGGCGCTGGGGGCAGAGGCATTCGCGCCGATCTCGGTGCTGTGGACGACATTCTTCCTCCTAGCCACCGTCCTTCTCGTCCCGCTCGAGCAATACGTGACCCGCGAGGTCAGTCGAGGGCGGTCGGCAATCCCCGGAGACCTTCCGGCGATCCTTGCGATCACAGTGGTGGGAGCTGTGGCCGGCGCCGTGTTCGTGACCCTCACTCGGGAGAGCCTCTTCGAGGGGAGGTGGGTCTTCGTCCTCCAGATGGCCCTGATCATCCTCGGCTCGGGGGTCTTCTTCGTGGCCAAGGGGATCCTTGCCGGGCGACGACGGTTCGGGGCGGTGGGTTGGGTGCTCATCGTCGAGAGCGCGGCGCGGCTGGTCGCAGCGGTTCTACTGGTGAGCTGGGTCACCTCCTCGGTGTCGCTGGGGTGGGCGATGGTCCTGGGCCCCTTGGCTGTCCTCGGTCTTGGCTTCTGGCGGCACGACACCGGCGATCGAGCGACCCCGCCGACCCCGCCGGGCCGGTTCCTCACCAGCTATGTGGGTGGGACCACCTCGGCGCAGCTGCTGTTGGGGGGAGCGCCGCTGGCGGTGGCGGCGTTGGGAGCGTCTCCTGCAATGGTCTCGGTGGTCTTCGTTACCTTCACGCTGTTCCGGGCGCCGCTCACCCTCATCTTCTCGCTCCAGGGTCGGATTCTCCCGATGCTGGTGGGGATGCACGGGTCCGACGACGCGTCCGGGCTGCGCCGCATCGGGTTGGTGGTGGGTGTTGGTGCCGCCGTGCTGGCGGTCATCGGAGGTGTTGGGCCCCAGGTGGTTACCGCGCTCTACGGCGAGGAGTTCACCCCCGGGGCCACGGTGGCGATGCTCGCCGCCGCCGGGATCGTGGTCGCCTCGGGAGCCCAGATCGCCGGCCAGGTCCTGGTGGCCCGCGCTCGTACCGGACGCCTGGCGTTGGCCTGGCTGGCCGGTCTGCTGGTGGCGATCGTGGTGCTGGCGCTCTCCTCGGGCACTCCCGACCTCCGGGTCGCCATTGCATTCGTCGTCGGTGAAGCCGTGGCGTTGGTAGTGGTCTTGGCCCAGGTCTTCCGCTCGACTCGTCTTTCAGCGGTCTAACGAGCCTGCCGCGGAGACCCACTCGGTGGCCTGTCCGGTGACCTCGGCGATTCGCTCGTAATCGGCGTCGTAGTGGAGAACCACCAGCCCATGTGATTCGGCCGCAGCCGCAACGACGAGATCCACCGGTTTTGCTTCTCTGTGATGACCAGCGTCGGCCAACATCCCGGCGACTCTCACCGCGCGATCCACGACCGCCGGGGTGATTCGTGCCTCCGGCAAAGCAAGCCGCTCTGCTATCACAGCTGCCACATCTCGGGAGCGGGAGCCGTATATGACCTCCAGGTCGATAAGACGGCATGACCACATCCGCCGGTCAGATGCCAGTTGCACCAGCCGCTCCCCGATCAGGGGCTGGTGGGCCCGACCCAGGACCGAGATGTCGACGAGGACCCCCTGATCAACCAATGTCTATTCGAGATCGGCGCGACCGTTCGATGCTGGGAAGATCCAGAGGCTGCGTGCGCAACCGGGCGACATGGCGAAGAGAAGTGTCATCGGCGATGAGACGACGCAGGGCTGTCTCCACCGTGGCCCTGATGGTCTTGGCGCCGGCAACTGCCCGCGCCTTGGCAAGGAGAGAATCTTCGATCTCGATCAGTCGCTTGGTCACCATCAAGAGTATATACCCCAGCCGATCAGAGATATATCAAAGATCGCTGCGGTGATCGGTAAGCCAGCGGGAGTGGGAGGCAGCGATCACCGGGCTGAAGCGGCGGCGAAGCTCGACGGGGACCGGGGGGATGGTCTCGGGAACGACCAGACACCCGTCTTCGACGGTGACCAGCTGCGCCCGCAGCAATTGGGGGAGATAGCGGGGGAGTGGCTGCTGGTTCCCCTTCTGGGCGGCT
>CAZKFU010000187.1:0-3299 GCA_964552165.1 uncultured Acidimicrobiaceae bacterium | reverse complement strand
CCAGCCGGCGGCGACACCGGCGTGCACCATCGTGGTCAGGAGCGCAGATCCCTCCACCATGGAGACGTCGACCACCTGGCCCCGCCCGGTCTCCCTGGCCTCGAGCACGGCGGCGACAACTCCGGCGGCGAGGAACATGGCGCCTCCGCCGAAGTCTCCGACGAGGTTGAGCGGCGGGACCGGGTTCGCCACCGGGCCGATCGCATGGAGGACCCCGGAGAGGGCGATGTAGTCGATGTCGTGGCCGGCACGACCCGACAGGGGCCCGTCCTGGCCCCAACCCGTCATCCGCCCATACACCAGGCGCTCGTTTCGCTCGAGGCAGATGTCTGGCCCGATTCCGATCCTTTCGGCTACCCCGGGGCGAAATCCCTCTATCAAGACATCGGCGCGGTCGGCGGCTCGTCGCACCAGGTCGACGCCGACATCGCTCTTGAGGTCGATGGCCACCGATCGCTTGCCCCGCGCGAGAAAGTCGACGGACCCCACCATCGGATGATCGGCATCGGGGCGATCGATCCGCACCACGTCAGCACCCAGGTCGGCGAGCCACATACCGCAGAAGGGAACCGGCCCCAGCCCGGCGAGCTCGACAACCCGCAGCGAGGAGAGGGGGCCGTCTCTCATCGCGGGGGTACGAGCAGCTCGGCGCTCTCGACCAGGATCGGCACGAAACTCGAGTCGGGAGTCCTGAGAAAGGCCCCTTCGATGATCGCCGACCAGATCTGTGAGGACTGAACGGTGCGCCCGTCGCTCTCCACCGGCTGCAACGACGCCGGCTGCTGATCGGTGCCAAAGACGACGATGTCCTGCCCCGACCACGCGGCCACGTTCCAGAGATCGGTGCCGCCGGCGGCTGGGTTCTTGACGATCCCGGAGATCTGATCGACCCAGGCGATCATCGCTGGCTTGAGATAGAGCGGGACCAGCGGCGCTCCCGCCAGCCATTGGGCGACTGCGGCGTTGTAAGCGGCGGCCCTCTCGTCGGGGTCGACGATCCGGTCGGCGGCCCGTATCAGCGCTTCCACATCCTCGTCGCAATAGCGAAGGTTGTTGAGCACTCCGAAGCCGTTGACGGCCTCGCCGACGCAGTGGTAGAGAGTGGCCCCCTCTGCGGGGTCGGCGAACCCCCGCCAGGCGAAATTGAGAAGCTGCCAGGAGTCGGAGCCTCCGTAGAAGTTCTCGTTGGAGAAGACCTGGGTGGTGGGGCCGAACTTGGGGAGCAGCTCGATGCCGATCGTGGCCAGGTCACCGCTGACGAGGTCGAACTGCTCCTCGCCCCCCTCATGGCCGACGTTTGCCGACCAGGTGAACGAGAGGCGCTCGCCGGCGCACTCGTAGATTGCGTCGCTGCCCCTGACACAGCCATTGTCGATGAGGAGCTGCTCGGCCTCCTCCGGAGAGTAGGGGAACACGTTGCCGAAGTGATCCTGGTAGTAGGGGCTGTTGGTGGGCCAGATGGTGTTCCCCAGCGCTATCGCCTCGGGGTGGATGGGACGGACAACCGCGTCGAGAATGGCCTCCCGATCGATCGCTCTGGCGATCGCCATGCGGACAAATGGCATCCGTAGCCGAGCATCATCGAGGTTGAAGTCGATGTGCTCCCATGTGGCGCTGGAGGCCAAATGGCGACTCACTCCCCCGAGGGCGGCCATCGCATCGAGCAGCGCCGCATCGGGGGCGGCGTTGATCACATCGACCGCACCTTCCCCCAACGCCTCGACGAGCGCCGGGCCGTCACCGAGAAAAACGAAGTGGATCTCGTCGACATCCCCGCGTGCTGCCCCGGTGGCACGGTCGGTCGCCGACCAGTAGCTCTGATTCCGACGGAGGACGATCCTCTGCTCGTCGACCCATTCCCCAAAGGTGAACGGACCGGATCCCAACGTGATCCGGCGATCCCAAACGGTGTTGATCGGCTGATCGGTCAGCTCGTGGCTGGGGAGGACTGCGTCAAACAGCGTCTGCCAAGGCCCGTACGGCTGGTCGAAGATGAATGTCACGGTCTTGGGGTCTCGGATCTCATAGCCCACGATCGACTGGTACCCCTCACGGGAGGCGACCTCGAGCTGCTCGTTCATCACCGTCTCGAGCGTGAACACGAAGTCATCGGCGGTTACCGGCACCCCGTCTGCCCACGCCGCATCGGGGTGGATGTGATACTTGACGCAGAACTCGGTGGGACACTCGGGAGGTTGCGTCGTCGGGGGCGTGGTGGTGGTGGGACGCGTCGTCGGTGGCGATGTGCTCGTCGTGGGTCCGGTGGTGGTGGTGCACGCCGCCATCGCCACCACGGCCGCCAATCCCGCGGCAAGCAGCCCTCGGGAACGGGGAGCTCTCACCTCAACCCGGGGTCGCAGCCACGGCGTCGCCCGGCGGCGGCTCGATATCGCGCACCTCATCGTGGCGCTCGATGGTGGTCGCCACCACCGCCGACACGATCGCAGCCACCGGGAGGGATAGCACGATTCCCACCGCCCCCAGCACCGACCCCCCGACGATGATCGCCCCTATCGAGATCGCAGGATGGATCGCCATCGTTCGCTGCGTGATCCGAGGCCCTATCAAGAAGTTCTCCAGCTGTTGATAGGCGATCAGGAAGACCGCTACCCATAGCGCCCGGCCCGGGCTCTCCCCCAGCGCCACCAACACCGGCATCACCGCTGCCAGGTACGTTCCCACCACCGGGATGAACTGCGAGAGCGCTCCGACCCAGATGCCGAGGGGAACGGCGAAGGGAACGCCGATGATCAACAGGGCGACAATGGTGATGGACCCCGACACGACCGCCATGATCAGACGGGAGTAGATGTATCCACCCATCTTCTCCACTGCGATCTCCCAGATGCGAAGGGCCTCGCGTTGGACCTCTGCTGGAAACATTGTGAGCAGGGACCGTCTCAGCTTGGGGAAGTCGGCCACGATGTAGAAGGAGAAGAGACCGATGGTGACGACCTGGAAGATTGCCGAGAAGACCGTCGATCCGATGCCGACGACACCACCAAAGACACTCGAGAAATTGTCCTGTATCCAGCTCGCCACATCCTCGAACTGCTCGCTGAACTCGAAGGTCCCCAGATCTATGTCGAGCCACTGTGAGATGAGGGCGGACAGGCTGTCGAGGTAGCCGGGGATGCTCTCGATCAGGGTGGAGACCTGATTCACCATCAACGGGATCAAGGCGACGAAGAACATTGCCGTCAGAAGAAACCCGACCACGAAAACAACCCCGGTGGCGACGCCTCGCCTCCACCCCCGCTTTGCCAGGGATTGGACCGGGGGCTCCAGCGCAACCGCCA
>CAZKFU010000186.1:0-3316 GCA_964552165.1 uncultured Acidimicrobiaceae bacterium | reverse complement strand
TCCTCGTTTCCTTTCTTCCAAAGTGAGCGCGAAACAGCTCGTAGGTACCATCGAGCAGGTGGAGAAGCACGAAAGCCATGGTAGAGAGGAAAGCAACGGCGACCCCTGGGACTATGCCCGAGCCCAGCTGGGATCTCTGAAGGATCAGCTCGGGGAGATGTACCGCCAAGCCGCCTCAAGGGGCGCCCCAACGGACGACGACCTGAGGGATGCCTTTGCGACGCTGGCGGCGGCGTGGGAACAGGTGGCAGACACCTTCGCCACCGCGCTGAAGGACCCCCAGCTTCGAGATCAGATCAAGACCGCTGCCGGCGGCCTGGCGGCCGCTTTTGGCGACACCCTCACCCGTCTCGGGGCCGAGATCACAGAAGAGGAGGACTGAGGTGGACCAATCCCCCCTCATCGAGCCCCACGAGCTCGCCAAGAGGCTGAGCGAGCCAGGTCTCCGCATCGTTGATACCAGGGCCGTCATCGGCGACCCCGGCGAGGGGCTTCGTCGCTACCTCGAGGCGCACATCCCGGGCGCCCTCTTCGCCGACCTCGACTCGGATCTCTCGGGTGAGAGCGGGCCCGGGCGCCACCCGCTACCGACTCCGGAGCAGTTTGCCGCGACACTGGGCCGACTCGGTATCGGGCCCGAGACCTTGGTGGTCACCTACGACGACAGTGGGGGGTCGATAGCTTCTCGCTTGTGGTGGATGCTGGAGTCCATAGGCCATGGACGCGTCGCCGTCCTCCACGGCGGCTGGCAGGCCTGGCAGGAAGGCGGCTACCCGACCAGCGGCGATGTCGACACGGTCGAGCCGGTTGCCTACCCCACACCAGCGGGGTTCTCGGGTGTCGTCGAGATGGACGAGGTGGTCAGCGGGAGGGTCACCCTGATCGACGCCCGTGAGCGCGAGCGTTATCGAGGAGAGCTCGAGCACCTTGACCCCCGGCCCGGCCACATCCCCGGAGCCGTCAACGTCCCCTATGCCGAGAGCATCAGGCCAGATATGCGCCTGCTCAATCCGCCCCAGCTCGCCGAGCGCTTCGAGGACCTCCCCGATGACGTCGTCCTGTCTTGTGGCAGCGGCGTCACCTCGTGTCACGTGGCGCTGGCGATGCGGGTTGCGGGCAGGCCCATGCCCCGCCTCTACGTTGGCTCGTATTCCGAGTGGTCGCGGACCGACAACCCGGTGGCCTCCGGCGACGAGCCGTGATCGAGACGGCTGCCCGATCGGCCATAGAGGCCTCCGACAGCGACGCGCTGCTCAAGCTGACCAACCGCCTGTGCAAGGCACGGTCGTGGAACGACCTCACCGAGCTCCGTCAGCTCTGCGCCGAAGCGGTGACCCGTGGAAAGCAGCTGTGGGCGGTGGCAGAGCACATCCGCTACCGCCTGGTCCTCGAAGGGCCTCCGCAGATGGCCGGGGCGATGCTCGCCGGCCCCGAGCCACGTTTCGGTTTAGGGCCGCTTCCCGAGGTGGCGGCGTCGCGACTGACCTGGGACGAGATCGCCGATCATCTGCTCCCGGGGCCGGTGGCAACTGCGGTCGCCATGGAACGCGCCGCCCGTGGTGAGGATCTGAGCCGGCTCCAGCTCGAGATCGCTGAGCTGCCGGCACAGCTCCAACCATGGGAGCCGTCATATCCGGTAGCCACCTATCACCCCAACCGGGTCGAGGCGCCGTCACCGCCGATACCGCCCACCACACCCGCCACCGCCGATTCCGACCCCATCTCGCTGGAGGACCCCGAATCGTTGCTGTCGCTGGAGAACGTTGTTCTCGCCTGGACCACCGAGTCGAACGGGAGGTCCACTGCGGTTGCCGCCGAGGGGCCGGTGACGGCGGCCCTGGCTCTGATCGGCGCCCCTTCAATCGAGATTGGGACCATCGAGCCCGAAGACGCCCTGGCCTGGCTCGGTTGGGCCGGAGCCTCGGGCGGAGCTCATGGGAGGAGGCGGGGTGCGGCGGCAGGCAGAGCGGCCGCATGGTGGGTGGTGGCCAACCTGTGTGACCTACCGGAGCCGCTCGAGGCCGCCGCGGTGGGGGAAGCCGCAGGCGGGCTCACCTGGTACTGGTGGACCGACCTCAGCCCAGACACCGGTTGGTTCCTGCGCGTCGCCGCCGAGGATCCCAAGGAAGGGATCTCCTGGGCCATAGGCGCCGCCGACGCCTGAGACGCTCAGGCGTCGACCCCGACTACCACCTTGTGCCAGCCCGTGGCGCCATCGGGTGCCGGGGGACGTACCGCCTCGTCCTGGAGAACACCCTCTCCGTCGGTGGCGCGCACCCTCAGGGTGTGATTGCCGGGCGTGGCATCCCAGTCGACCCTCCACTGACGCCAGGCGTCATCGGACAGCGGTTCCGACATCTCGGCATCGATCCACGGTGCGTCCCGGCCCAACTGGACCTCGACCGTTCTGATCCCACGGTGTGGAGCCCACGCCACCCCCGCCACCACGGTCGGCCCGGCGGTCACCCGGTGACCGCGTGGAGTGTCGATGCGGCTTTGAGTCTTCACTGGTGCCTCCTTGGCCCAGCCCCGGGGCACCCAATAGGCGTCGAAACCGTCCCAGGTGGTGAGCTCGATCTCGGACAGCCACTTGGTGGCGGACACGTATCCGTAGAGGCCGGCCACCACCAGCCGAGCCGGGAAGCCATGCTCGAAGGGCAGGGGCTCGTCGTTCATTCCCACCGCTACCAACGCCTCTCTCCCGTCGAAGGCCGCCGCCACCGGGAAGCCAACGGTGAACCCGTCGACAGAACGCCCCACGACCTGTTCCGCTCCGGCGGCGACACCGGCACGATCCAGGATGTCGGGGAGGGGGACACCCAGCCACTTGGCATTGCCAACCAAATCGCCGCCCACCCTGTTGGAAACGCAGGAGAGCGTCACGTATCGCTCGACCATCTCCATATCCATGAGATCGAAGAGGTCGATGGTGTACGGGCGATCGACCATCCCCATGATCGACAGCGACCAGTCTTGGATGTCGACCTTGGGAACGGACAAGGCGGTATCGATCCGGTAGAAGTCGGTGTTGGGCGTGATCGTGGGGCTGAGCCCCGGAAAGCCAAAGTCAGCATCCGGGCCTGGTGTGGGGGCCACCTCGACGGCCACCGGGAGCACCACCTCATCACGGGCGGCAGCACTCCGCTTCGAGGCCTCGAGCAGAAATCGGCCCACTCCGGCGCCGGCAACGGCGAGCCCGGCGAACGCCCCGGCCCCGATAAGAAACCGCCTCCGCGCCTGATCGGATTCGTGTTCCGAGCCAGAGACGTCACCGCCGAGGAGCCTCGACAACACAGAGAGCCCGACGATCACGGCC
>CAZKFU010000185.1:0-3345 GCA_964552165.1 uncultured Acidimicrobiaceae bacterium | reverse complement strand
CAAGATCATGACCACCGGTGCCCGCTCGGTGGAGTGGGAGAACCCGGGTCCCGCCCAGATGACCCGGGAGGAAGTGGCGGCGGTCGTCGACGAGGTCCACCGCCTCGGATACCGGGTTGCCGCCCACTGCGAAGGCCTGGAGGGGACTCGGCTCGCCATCGAGGAGGGTGTCGACACCATCGAGCATGGCTTCTACCTCCATCAGGAGCCGGAGCTGTTGGCCCAACTCGCCGTCCGTCGTGGGGTTCTGGTCCCCACACTGACGTTTCTCCACGACGTCGCCGAACACAAGGCCGACCAGTGGAGCGACCACCTGGTAGAGAGGGGTGTCTACAACGTCGAGGAGGCTCATCGCACCCTGGCGGCGGCCATCGAGGCGGATGTGCCCATCGCCATGGGTTACGACAGCTCGCCGGAGCGGCTGGCTGCCTCCGAACTGGGGTTGATGGTCGAGGCGGGGATGTCACCGGCGGAAGCCCTGGTGGCTGCCACCTCCACCGGTGCCTACGCCCTTGGCCTCGACTATCTCATCGGGACTGTGGAGCCTGCCAAGCTGGCCGATCTGCTGGTTGTCGACGGGGATCCATTGGACGACATCTCCGTTCTCCTCGACCCCGATCGCATCCACCTCGTGCTCCAGGGAGGGGAACCGGTGGCGGGAGCGGTTATGGAAGCGAAGTTGTGAAGTCGGCGGTCTAAGGCGTGTCCGTCGCCGCCCGCCTCCAGGCCCGGTAGCCACCCACCAGATCGGTGGCCCCGTCGACCCCCAGGTCCAGCAGCGTCACCGCGGCGAGGCTCGACTGGTAGCCGTCGTTACAGAACAGGACCACCTGCTGTCCGGGTTCGAGGTCGACGATCCTGGCGTCGCTCGACGGGGCGAGACGCCATTCCAGGACTCCACGGTCGATGACCAGCGCTCCCGGCATCTCACCCTCCCGGGCGCGGTCGGCCTCGGGTCTGATGTCGACGAACAGGGCACCGTCGGCCACGGCCGCTTCGACGTCTTCCGGGCTGACCCTCTCCAGCCGGGACCGTGCTTTTGCCAGGTACTCATCGATGGTGGTCACGGGACCAGGTTACGAAGTCTCTCGGTCAGCTCATGTCGATTCCAGCATGAATATGGTGCGGAGATGACGGAGCGTCCGGACGGAGGGCGACGACGGCGCCGTGCCAAAGAAGATGGCCGGCGCGCCCTCGGCCATCCCCATCACCGACATCTCTCCAACCCGTACCGGCCGTTGGAGATACTCAGCGACGAGCAGGTCGAGGCCATTCACCAGGCTGCTCTCCGGCTCCTCTCCGACACCGGGATGCGGGTGATGCTGCCCGAAGCCCGCACTTTCCTGGCCGGTTCGGAGACCCGGATCGACGAAGAGACCGAGCTCGTGCGGTTCGATCCTGAGTTGGTGGAGAAGTGTCTCCAGACCGCCCCTGATTCGATACAGGTTGCCTCCCGGACAGAAGAGCGGAACATGGAGCTGGGTGGCGACTCGGTGGCGCTGTTGCCGGTCGCCGGTCCACCCAACGCCAGCGACCTCGACCGTGGTCGGCGGGCGGGGACTCTCGAGGACTTCGAGGCCTTCATCAAACTCACCCAGTCATTCGACGTTCTCCACAGCCTGTGCCCGTCGGTGGAACCACAGGACGTGGCACTCGCCGAACGTCACCTCAGGATGACCGAGTCCCAGATTCGGCTCAGTGACAAGGTGCCCTTCATCTACTCCCGGGGCCGGGCCCAGGTCGCCGACTGTCTCGAGATCATCAGAATCGGGTCCGGTGTCGATCAGGAGGCGTTCGAGGCCGTGCCCCGCTGCTGGACAGTCATCAACACCAACTCGCCGCGGCAAATCGACCTCCCGATGTGTGAGGGGATCATCGACTTCGCCCGGGCCGGTCAAGTTGCGGTGATAACCCCCTTCACCCTGGCCGGGGCGATGGCACCGGTCTCGCTCGCCGGTGCACTCACCCAGCAGCATGCCGAAGCGCTGGCCGGGGTGACTCTGGCCCAGTTGGTGGAAAGCGGGGCTCCGGTGGTCTACGGGGCCTTCACCTCCAATGTCGACATGCGCTCCGGCGCCCCGGCCTTTGGGACACCGGAGGCATTCAAGGCCGCGGTGGCGAGTGGACAGCTCGCCCGCCGTGTCGGCCTCCCCTGGCGGTCGTCGGGGGTCAGCACCTCCAACACCTCGGATGCTCAGGGCGGTTACGAGACGATGATGAATCTGTTCGGTGCTCTTCTCGGCGGCGCCAACATGATCATTCACGCGGCCGGATGGCTCGAGTCGGGTCTCTCCGCCTCTTACGAGAAGTTCATCCTCGACGTCGACATGCTGCAGATGATCGCCGAGTCGTTCCAGCCGATCGACACTGCGGCTTCGGAGATAGGCCTCGAGGCGATCGCCGCGGTGAACCCGGGCGGGCACTTCTTCGGGACGGATCACACCCTGCAGCGGTTCCGGTCCGCGTTCTACGAGCCCATCGTGTTCGACCGCTCCAATTTCGAGCAATGGGTGGAAGCCGGAAGCCCCGATGCTGCCCAGCGTGCCAACACCGTCTGGAAGTCGGTTCTTGCCGATTTCGAGGCGCCGCCACTCGATGACTCGGTTTCGGCCGAACTGGCCGATTATGTGGGACGTCGGGTCGCCGAGGGTGGGGCTCTCCCCAGAGAGTGAGAACCGTCCAGATAGTGTGCCTGCCGTGAGAGCCGCGGTGATGAGAGAGGTGGGCGGTCCCCTGACCATCGAGCCTGTCGAGATCGCTGACCCCGATCCCTTTGAGGTCCTGGTCGAGGTGGCCGCCGCCGGCCTCTGTCACAGCGACCTGCGGTTCCTCGAAGGTTCTTTCGAGCACCCTCTACCCACCGTTCTCGGTCACGAGGTGGCCGGAGTGGTGAGCGCAGTTGGCGATTCGGTGACCAGTGTCGTGCCCGGGGACCACGTCGTGATGTCGCTCTCCGTCTCCTGCGGGAAATGCCCGCTGTGCCTCGCCGGCAAGACCCACCTCTGCGTCGACAAGGAGGCGACCCGGCGAGCGCCAGATGGCCCACCCCGTCTCGCCATTGACGGTGCGCCGATGGCGCAGTTCCTGGATCTCTCCGGGTTCGCCGAACAGGTATTGGTCCATCAGAGTGCCGTCGTGCGTATCGACGAGGATGTCCCGTTGGGTCTGGCGGCGATTCTCGGCTGTGGTGTCGCCACAGGTCTCGGCGCCGTCTTCAACACGGCCGCGGTTCAGGCCGGTGAGAGTGTGGTCGTGATTGGTTGCGGAGGCGTCGGGCTGAGTGCAGTGCAGGCGGCCCGGATCGCCGGGGCGCGTCAGGTGATCGCCGTCGACCCGCTCCAGGCG
>CAZKFU010000184.1:0-3345 GCA_964552165.1 uncultured Acidimicrobiaceae bacterium | reverse complement strand
GGCGGCGGCATCCCCAGCCGGGGAGGCCTCCGACGAGGCGCCTTCGGCATCGGCTCCCTCGGCAGTGGTCTCCTTGGCCTCTCGGGACCGGGATGGCACGCGAAGGCGGGCAAACAGCGAGGAGAGGTCGTCGGCAATGCTCCCGCCGGTCGACTCCCTCGTCTGCTCCTCCGGTTGTTGCTTCTCTTCCGGCTCTGCTGTGGACGGCTCCGGTGGCGCCTCGACGATCGCCCGCGGCTCGGGCTGGGGCGTCCTCCTCATCCGGCGCACCTCATCGGCAATCTTCTCGGCGTCAGGTTCCTCCTCCTTTGGCGGCTCCGGCTCCGGCGGAGGCTTCTCCGACTCATCGCCGCCGGGGCGAACCACCCGGACCGTCTCTCCAGGCTCCCACGTTCGCGGCGGGGAGGGAGGCAGGGAGGGAGGGGAGACGACCTTGACCGAGGAGGCATCCGAACGAAAGCCGAGATCGTCGCGCCGCTCATCGAGGTCGCCTTCGAGACGGGACAGGGTGGAGCGGACCAGGTCCAACTCCTCCAACAGCTCATCGCGCCTGGCTTCCAATGCCCGGGCTCGCTCCTGAGCCGACTCCGCCTGGCGCTGAGCCTGCTCGATGATCTCGTCGTGGCGGGTTTGCGCCTCCACGGTGAGGCGCTCGGCCTCTACCCGAGAGTTGCGGCTCAACTCCTCGGCATCACGACGGGCGATCGCCGTCAGCCGGTGTGCCTCCCGTTCCGCCTCACCAACGATGGAGAGCACCTCGCGCTCTGCATTCTCACGGAGCCGTCTCACTTCGGCCACGACCTGGTTCAACAGCTCGGTACCCGTCGACCAGGCGTCTCCCCTCAGATGCTCGGCGTCGGTTCGGGCTCTCTTGAGAGCATCTTCAGCCTCGGCTGTTGCCTCCGCCCGCCACCGGGCGGCGTCGGCTCCGGCACGTTCCCTCATGGCATCGGCGGCCTCGCGTGCGGCTTGGAGAACCGCCGCCACCTCCCGGCCAACACTCTCGAACTCGGTCGCCAGGTCGCGTTCGGCCAGCTCCCCCAACCGCTCCAAGAGACGGTCCCTCTCGGTGACCAGCGCCTCGATGCCGGTGGCCACCGACTCGAGAAAGGCCTTCACCTCTTCACTGTCGACGCCACGGAACACCGCCCGGAACTGGGCGCGCCGGATTTGGTCGGGAGTGGGCGATGACTCCATCAGGGCTCTCAAGATACCGGCCCGGCCCACTTGTCTGGGGCTTTGGGTCAGCCGGAGACCAGCCTTTCGAGGAAATCCAGTGCGTCGTCGAGACTCGCAATGGCGACAATCTCGACACCGTCGACGCCCGCGGTTAGAGCCTCGGCGTAGTTGCTCTCCGGAACCAGAACATACTTGGCACCCGCCGCCGCGGCGCCGACCACCTTCTGACGCACTCCTCCGATAGCTCCCACGGAGCCATCGGCGGTGATCGTCCCGGTCCCGGCGACGACTTCCCCGCCGGTCAACTCCCCCGGCGTCAGGTAGTCGAGAATGGCAAGCGTGTACATCATCCCCGCCGAGGGCCCACCGATGTTGCCCGATTCGATGTCTATGGGGAAAGGAGGCTCGGTGATCTCTCGGATCGCGATCCCAATCATGGGGCGATCCGGCTCGTCTTGACGCGCCACCAGCTCGACATCGACCATCGTCACCACGCCCTCCCTGGAGACAGTGATGGTCACTGTGTCTCCCGGGCTCTTCGAATCCACCAGAGCGGTGAGGTCGGTGGAGCGGACGACGTCGGCCCCGTCCACGGCGAGGATCCGATCCCCGGGCTCGAGAAGGTCACTGGCGGGCACCTCGGGCGATACCTCGATTATCAGGATCTCCTGCGGAACCATCTCGTAGCCAAGCCAATCGAGGGCGGCGGTGATGGCGGCGCGAACCGAATCGTCCATCAGGCTCAGGTTGCGAAGCCGGTAATCCTCTTCGGTCTCGTCGGGAGACCGCAAGGCCTCGATGCGGACCAAATCGATGTGTGGATCGAACGCAGCCACCATGGCCTCGATGACGTTGACCTCCTGGCTGACAATGGTGAGCATCAGGAGACTCCCCGAAGGAGGGTAGGTGTCAACGCTCTCGGCCACCACGACGTCGGCTGCATCGGCGACCGGTCCCGACGAGAAAGCAACATAAGGGAGCTCGACGTTCCACGCCGCGATGACCAAGCCGGCCATGAAGAAGAAGGCCCCTATCGCAGTGAGGGGCCAGCGCCGGGAAGGGCGGTTCGACTCGTCCATCTTCTGCGCCGATGGTACCGGTGGTCGGTGTCATAAACGTCTGGGGGCGAGCGCACGCCCACGGCGACCGAGAGGTAACGTCGTCCCATGACTACCTCGGTGATCGCGCAACGCGTCCTCCCCGACAACAAGGTGATACTCGGGGCACTGGTGGTGGTGTTCGCCGGTTTGACCGCACTCGCCGCCCAGTGGGTGATACCTCTCCCCTTCACCCCGGTTCCGATCACCGGGCAAACCTTCGCGGTCCTCATGTCGGGTGCGGTATTGGGGTCGAGGGCGGGAGCGGCCAGCCAGGTCCTCTATCTGGCGGTCGGCGCCGCCGGGCTCCCGGTGTTCGCCGAGCAGAGCGGCGGCAGGGAGGTGCTGATCGGTCCCACAGGGGGATACATCGTTGGTTTCGTGTTCGCCGCGGCCTTGGTCGGCCTGCTCGCCGAGAGCCGCCACGACAGGCAGTTCTCCACGATGCTCACCGCCTTCCTCGCCGGATCGGCGGTGATCTACTTCTTTGGCGTCATCGGGCTGATGCAGTCAATGGAATTCGGGGTCAACGAGGCCATCGCCAAGGGCGTCGTCCCCTTCGTCTTCGGCGATCTCATCAAGGCCACGGCCGCCGGGCTGCTCGTCCCCGGGGCGTGGCGCATGCTCGGAGAGCGATAACACCGCATGTCCCCCTGCTTTGCGGGGGGACCGCCCGAGCGCAGCGAGGGCGAGGGGGGTGATGCGTGTCTTGGGGGGTGTGAGTCTCCCCGACCTCACCCGGTACCCGTTGTTAGCCTCCCTCACGGTCCCGCAAGGACTCGGAGGTGCGGATGCTCGAGCTGCGGAATGTCGAGGTCGTTTACAGCGACGTGATCCTCGTGCTCCGTGGGATCTCGATCCAGGTTCCGGATGCCACGATCGTGGCGCTCCTCGGCGCCAACGGCGCCGGCAAAACGACCACTCTCCGCGCTATCACCGGGCTCCTCGATGTCCACAACGGCGACATCACCAAGGGAGAGATCCAGATCGACGGGCGCCGGATAGGTCACCTGCCCGCGCCCAAGCTGGTGAAGCTGGGTATCAGCCAGGTCCTGGAGGGACGGCGAAT
>CAZKFU010000183.1:0-3351 GCA_964552165.1 uncultured Acidimicrobiaceae bacterium | reverse complement strand
CGGAGAGTTGACACTCGAGGAGCTGATAAGGAACGAGGGTGGCCGTGTCCTGGCCACCCTCATCCGCCTCACCGGCGACTTCCATCTCGCGGAGGATGCCCTCCAGGACGCTGCTGTCATCGCCTTCGAGCGATGGAGTGTCGACGGGGTGCCTCCCAACCCCGGCGGGTGGCTCACCACCACCGCTCGGAACAAGGCATTGGACCGCCTCCGCCGCGAGGTGAAGCGCACCAAGAAGGAACAAGAGGCGATGCGGCTTCTCGATGACGCGCCATCGCCAACCGATGGTCATGACGACCGGCTCCGACTCCTCTTCACGTGTTGTCACCCCGCTCTCGACCCGGCATCCCGGATAGCGCTGGCGTTGCGAACGGTAGGTGGCCTCACCACCGAAGAGATCGCTCGAGCGTTCCTCGTCAAGGCGGCGACGATGGGCCAGCGCATCAGCAGGGCGAAGCGGAAGATCGCCGAGGCCCACATCCCCTACCGGGTTCCCCCCGACCACGAGCTCCCCGCACGACTCCCCGCCGTCCTCGCCGCCGTCTACTCAATTTTCACCATGGGTCATCATGCCGCCACCGGCGCCCTCGACTCGCGGCTAGGCCTCGCCGATGAAGGGATTCGCCTGGCGAGACTGCTTGTCGAGTTGATGCCCGACGAACCTGAATGCCACGGGCTGCTCGCGCTCGCTCTGGCCACTCGGGCCCGGCAGGGAGCTCGAGTGGGCGAAGACGGCGAGATGATCCTCCTTGCCGACCAGGATCGCGCCAAGTGGGACCGCGACGCCATAGATGAGGCCACCGCGATCATCGATCGAACGTTACGGCTGCGAAGAGCCGGCCCCTATCAGGTCCAGGCCGCCATCGCGTGTCTCCATGGGATCGCTCCCAGCTACGTGGCCACCGATTGGCCCCAGATCGTCGAGCTCTACGTGATGCTGGAGTCGATGCAGCCGGGTCTGGTGGTGCGTGTCAACCGCGCCGTCGCCGAGGCTGAGGTGAGCGGGCCCGAGAAAGCCCTCGACCTGATCGCCGAGTACGACGACGACTGGCATTACCTGTGGACCGCCCGCGCCGAGATGCAGAGGCGGCTGGGGCGTCTCGAAGAGTCACGCCGAAGCCTGCACCGGGCGCTGTCTGCGGAGATGAACCAGTCCGATCGGGCACTGCTGGAGCGCCGCCTCGCCGCGCTCTCAGATGAGCCCTAGCTCTCGGACCGCCTCGCGCTCCCCGACCAGCTCGGCCACGGAGGCATCGATCATGGTCCTTGAGAACCCGTCGATATCCAGGCCCTGGACTATGGACCAGGCCCCCTCGCGGCACACACAGGGGAAGGAGCTCATCAGGCCCTCGGGGACCCCGTAGGAGCCATCCGATGGGACCACCATCGACACCCAATCGTCCTCCGGCGTACCTGACACCCAATCGCGAACATGGGCGATCGCGGCGCTGGCAGCCGACGCCGCCGACGATGCGCCCCTGGCTTCGATGACGGCCGCCCCCCGATTGGCCACGGTGGGGATGAATGTCTCCTCCACCCAACGATGGTCATCCACCAACTCGTAGGCGGAGTGGCCATCGACCTCGCAGTGGAAGAGGTCGGGGTACTGCGTGGTGGAGTGGTTGCCCCAAATGGTCATCTTCTTGATGGCGGAGACGGGGCGCCCGGTCTTGTTGGCGAGCTGGCTGATGGCCCGGTTGTGGTCGAGGCGCGTCATGGCGGTGAAGCGTGACGGGGCGAGCCCCGATGCGTTGCCGGCTGCGATCAGAGCGTTGGTGTTGGCGGGATTCCCGACGACCAGCACCTTGACCTGGGAGGATGCCGCCGTCGCCAGCGCTCTTCCTTGAGTGGTGAAGATGGCACCATTGGCGGAGAGGAGGTCGGCGCGTTCCATTCCTGCCTTGCGGGGCATGGCGCCCACCAGAAGGGCGATATCGGCCGAATCGAAGGCGATCTCGGGGTCGCTGGTGGAGACGGTGCCCGACAAGAGAGGAAAGGCGCAATCATCGAGCTCCATCGCCACACCGTCGAGCGCGGGTAGTGCTGGCTCGATCTCGAGAAACTGCAGGATCATCGGCTGCTCCGGGCCAAGCATCTCCCCGGCGGCGATCCGAAACAGGAGGTTGTAGCCGATCTGCCCGGCGGCGCCGGTGACAGCAACGCGAACGGGGTCCATCATCGAGCCGAGGGTAGACCGTTCCGCCGGTTCCCCGGGGCCCGTCATGTCCTTCTCGATGCAGATCGCGTCGCATATGGCGCGCCCAGCATTAGGTAATTAGGAAGCGGGTTGCGGTCTAGAAATCGAGCGCCAAGTCCAGCTGGGGAGCGGAGTGGGTGATCCACCCCACGGAGATGACGTCGACACCGGTCTCGGCCACGGCACGGATGTTCTCGGCGGTGATCGCTCCCGATGCCTCGACTTTCATCCTTCCCGAAACCAGCTCTACCGCCCGGGCCATGGTCGTCACATCCATGTTGTCGAGCATCACGATGTCGGCCCCCACCTCCAGCAGCTCCTCCAGTTGTTGCAACGATGAAACCTCGACCTCGATGCGCACCGTGTGGCCAACCTTGGCCCGTGCCGCCTCGACGGCGCGGCGGACACCCCCGGCCGCTACCAGATGGTTGTCTTTGATCATCACCGCGTCGCCGAGACCGAACCGATGGTTTACGCCGCCACCGAGGCGCACCGCCCACTTGTCGAGGACACGCAGCCCCGGCATGGTCTTTCTGGTGTCGGCGATCACGGCCCTGGTCCCCGCCACGAGATCCACCAGCCGGCGGGTCGCCGTCGCCACTCCTGACATCCGACCGATCAGATTGAGAGCCGTTCGCTCCCCGCTGAGGACGGAGCGGGTTGGCCCGGAGACGATGCCCACCACCGCGCCCCGCTCGACGAAGGACCCGTCGCCCACCTCCACCCGGAGCTCCACCGCCCGGTCCACGGTCTCGAAGACCCGGCTCGCCACCTCCATTCCGGCCACAACACCGGATTGCCTGGCGACCAAGCTTCCCTCGGCAAGCGCGGTGGCGTCGATAACAGCGGCCGACGTGATGTCTCCGGCCACCCCGAGGTCCTCCTCCAAACAGTGACGAATGATCTCGTCGTACTGGCCGTGGTGGATCACAACGGGACGGTGGTAACCGGGTTGGGCTGGACCAACGCCCGGTGGGTCTGAAGCGGGTCGGGCTCGGGGTAATCGGCCCGGTAGTGCCCACCGCGTGACTCGCTGCGACGCAACGCCGCCAGGATCACCAACAATGAAAGATCGACCGCGCTCCGCCCCGCAGCGCTGCGACGCAATACAGAGGACGCTTCCAGCAGGTTGCTGCGGGCCTCCCAAAGCCCCG
>CAZKFU010000182.1:0-3362 GCA_964552165.1 uncultured Acidimicrobiaceae bacterium | reverse complement strand
TAGCCGCTAACCAAATCTGATTCCCTCACCGAACTGCGCTTCAGCGCCGACCCACCCCCGGCTCTTTTGCCCCCTCGCGAGCGAAGCGGGCGGGGGGAAGGTCCCTGCGAGCCGAAGTCTCGGAGGTAGGGGGCAGAGCCTGCACGATGAGGTTTGTTGCCTTAACCCACCCCCTCCGTCTCGCCCTACGGGCGAGCCACCTCCCCCGCCAGCAGGGGAGGAACAACGCCCCCGAGACGGCCACCGGTGCGCCGCCGACGGCAAGAAACACCCCCACGACGAACAGGCAAACGATGAAGGCGTACATGGTGCGGGGCGCGCCGACTCACGAGCTCGTGTCCAACCGCTCCCGCGCCTCGGCGATGTCCCCCTGCCACACGTTGAGCATGAGCACGGGACGGAACCCGAGCTCGACGTTGATTTCGACCATCGGTTGGTTGGAGTCGGCGTTGTTGGTGTCGATGAACACCGCCTCGGGGCGCTCAGCGAGGATCCTCTTCAGCATCGCCGCCTTCAGCCACCGTCCCAGACCCTGCCCCCGATGATCGGGGTGAACCATGGTGTCCTCCTGCTCGGCGTGCTCGGGCCACAACCGCGACAGCGACACCGATGTCAAGCCGGCGAGGTCGCCGCTCTTCTTATCGCGGGCGACGTACACCCACAGGTCCTGTGATCGGTCACGATGCAACCGCTCGATCTCCCTCCACATCGTTGGAGTCACGATCTCGTCGTCTTCGATGTAGTCCTCGCGCGGTGCAGTGTTCATGAAGAACATCAGGTCGCACCATGCATCGAGGAACTCGTGCGGGACAGATCCCTCCCACAGGAGCAATTCATAGCCCGAGGCTCGTTCCCCGGCACGATTGGTCCACGACTCGAGAAGGTCGCGGTCGACCTCGGAGAGGAGAAGCCGGCTCTTGCGCTCGTAGTACCTCGGATCGAGCCCGAGCATGCGGACAAAGCCCTCGCTGGTGCTGCCGTCCTTGACCTCGGTTGCGATCCGGATGCGACCGTCGGCGACGGCACGGTCCAGTACGACACCGGTGAGGGCTCGTCCCACCCCGAGGCCCCGTTTGTCGGCCCTCACGTAGATCCAGCCATCGCAGTTCTCGCGGTTCTCCTCCCGGTACTCCAGCCAGAGGACGGCGGTGCCAAGGATCTCGCCCCCGATTCGGGCGACCCACATCGGCCTGACCATGAAATCTGCCTGCCGTGTCCACCGGGCCATGAACTCTTCGAAAGGCTCCGGGTAGTCGCCAGCAATCCGCTCTTGATCCCGGGCCAAATGGAGGGCATGGATCGCCCGCGACACCTCCTCAGAGGATTGGAGTAGGTCGACTGCTTCCAGCTGGAGCGCCATGGGGTCAACCATAAGGTCCGACCTGCTGACCGAACCGGGAATTACCCGTCGGAGACGAAGAGCCCCCGGGTGGCCACCCGATCGGGCTTTCCCAGGGCGGTGACCGGCACCTCTTGCACCTTCACCCATCGCTTGGGGACCTGGAACCCGTCGAGGCGCTCCCGAGCCCATCGCCGCAGGCTCTCGGGATCGACCTCGCCCGTGTAGGCGCACCCCCCTTCCATCCCCCACTCCTCGCTGGGGAGCCCCACCACGACCGCGGTCGAGACACCAGGGTGGGCCTCGACGACCTGCTCCACGGCCACCGGGTCGATGTTCTCGCCGCCGCTGACTATCACCCCGTCGGATCGTCCCAGAACACGAAGCGCCCCCTCATCGTCTATCTCCCCGAGGTCGCCGGTGACAAACCACTCCCCCGGGCGGCGGTCGGGCTCTCCGGCGTAGCCGGGTGAGACCTGATCGCCCCTCACCGCGATCCGGCCGTCAGGCTCGATACGGATCTCGATCCCCGGAAGCGGATGAGCTCGATATTGCGGTGGGGAGCCAGGCCGCAGAGTGGCGACCTGGGCACAGGTCTCGGTCATCCCGTAGCTGGGCAATGCCGGAATCCCGGCAGCGTGGGCGCGCTCCAACAGCCCATCGGGGATGGGGCCTCCGCCCACGAGGACGGCGGAGAGCCCTCGATACTGGCCAGGGTTGGTGTCGAGGACCCGAGCCAGCATGGTGGGGACCAACGAGGCATGGGTAACGCTTCCCAGCTCCCGTGCCGTCGAATCCGCCGCAAACCCGGGGAGAAGGCGAACCGTCCCTCCGACGAAGGCCGATCGAAACAGGATGGAGAGCCCCCCGACGTGATACAAGGGGAGGACGCACAGCCAGGTGTCATCGGCCGTGTTGCCCAGATGCTCCGTTGAGGCGGCGACCGCCGCCTCCCAGTTGGCCCGGGTCAGCCGCACCGGCCGGGGCACCCCCGAGCTGCCCGACGTGTAGACGATGGTGGCCGCCTCCCCGTCACCGACCACGGGATCCACCTCGAGGCTCGGGGTGACCAGCACCGCGCGACCGCGCTCGGCGACGGCAAAGATGTCAACCACCGAGTCGATGTCGGCGACCGGACGCAGGACCTCGGTAGGGGGCCCGATGGGCCGGTCGGCCACCAAGGCGGCCGTCTCCCCGTAGCTGATGGTGGCCCCGGGAACCTCGAGGAAGACCCGATCGGGTTCGGCGCGCTCCAGCCATTCGATCATGGACCGATTGTGCCCCTTATCCTTTCCATGTGACATCCGAGATCTTTGATTCAACCGCCTGGGAGCCCGTCCCGGGGTTCGACTTCGCCGACATCACCTACCACCGCGCCACGCAAGCAGGAGTGGTCCGGGTCGCGTTCGACCGACCCGAGGTTCGAAACGCCTTTCGACCACAGACGGTCGACGAGCTGCACCGGGCCCTCGATCACGCCCGCCAGACCCCCGACGTGGGTTGCGTGCTGCTCACGGGGAACGGTCCCTCGCCCAAGGACGGGGTGTGGGCATTCAGCTCTGGCGGTGATCAGAGAATCCGAGGCCGCGACGGGTATCAGTACGAAGAGGGCGGTCCTGCCCTCGGGCGGCTCCACATCCTCGAGGTGCAGAGATTGATCCGGTTCATGCCCAAGGTGGTGATCGCCGTGGTCCCCGGGTGGGCGGTGGGAGGTGGCCACAGCCTCCACGTCGTATGTGACCTGACCTTGGCGTCCGAGGAGCATGCCGTGTTCAAACAGACCGACTCCGATGTCGCCAGCTACGACGCCGGCTATGGCTCGGCCTATCTGGCTCGCCAGGTGGGTCAGAAGCGGGCCAGGGAGGTCTTCTTTCTTGGTCGCGAGTACTCGGCGCGCGAGGCGGCGGAGATGGGGATGGTAAACGCCGCGATCCCCCACGCAGAGTTGGAGAAAGTGGCGCTGGAGTGGGCCAAGGAGATCACGACCAAGTCGCCGATGTCACAGCGAATGCTCAAGTTCGCC
>CAZKFU010000181.1:0-3370 GCA_964552165.1 uncultured Acidimicrobiaceae bacterium | reverse complement strand
CGGTCGAGATGGGGGTCGGCGGATCGATACCGTTTGTCGCCGCGTTCTCGGATCTCTACCCCGATGCTCCCCTGCTTCTCACCGGTGCCGGTGACCCCACATCGTCGGTGCACGCTCCCAATGAGAGCCAGGATCTCGCCGACCTGGAGAGGTCGATCTTGGCCGAGGCCATTGCGCTCCGGCTTCTGGCACAGGGTTAGGAGACCTTGAAGCCGTTCTGTCGCCAGGCTTCGAAGATCATCACCGCCGCCGCGTTGGAGAGATTGAGCGAACGGACCCCGGGCGCCATGGGCAGCCGCAGCCCCATTGTCACCCAGGGCGCACGCTTCACGTTGTCGGGAAGACCCACCGACTCCGGCCCAAACAGGAAGCTGTCACCTGGCTCGAACCGGATGTCGGTGTAGACGGTGTCGGCGTCGGTCGCCATCGCAAAAACCCGCCGTGGCCCGGTGGCGACTCGCCACTGGTCGAGGTTGGGGTGAACCGAGACCACCGCCTTGTCTCGATAATCCATCCCCGCCCGGCGCAGCCTGGCGTCGTCGAGCTCGAACCCGAGCGGCTCTATCAGATGGAGCCGGCACCCCGTGACGGCTGCCAACCGCATGGCGTTGCCGGTGTTGGGAGGGATCTCAGGCGTGCAGAAGACGATCGAGAACATGTCAATGGATCGAGAACAGCCGGAGCTCAGTGTCCTCGGCCTCGCGCAGCCCCTCGTAATCGACCTCCAGTGCCGTGATTCCCCTGGCCTGCGCCATGACGTGGGTCTGCGGTGAGATCGATTGTGCAGCGAGGATGCCGCGCACCGGTGCCAGACGGGGATCGAGAGCCAGCCGCTCCAGATAGCGGCTCAGTTGCTCCACGCCGTCGATGTCACCTCGCCGCTTGATCTCGACTGCGACGGTGCGTCCCTCGGCATCGGCACAGAGAAGGTCGACCGGGCCGATATCGGTGGGGAACTCCCTGCGGATCAGCGTGAGGCCATCCTCCAGGACCCATGGCTTGGCGGCGAGGAGAGCTTGCAGATGCGCCTCGACGCCGTCTTTCTCCAGGCCCGGCTCCTCGCCGAGTTGGTGCGCCAACTCCTCGATGATCTCGTGGATCCTGATCACCAACCTCTCACCCCTGGCATTGGAGACCTCCCACCGGTCGTCATGCTCCTCCAGCAGGTTTGGTGCCAGGAACCAGTTCAGCGGCTTGCTGGCATTGCCGTCGGAGTGAATGGCAACGGTGCCGTCGGCCTTGACCATGATGAGCCGGGTGGCCTCGGGAAGATGGGCGGTGAGCCGCCCCGTGTAGTCGACGGTGCAGCGGGCGATCAGTAGACGCATCGGTGCGGCGAGGGTAACGCCTGGCGACAGCACCAAACCCCACCGCCCGGTGCTCGGCACGGATGGCGTGAGATCCGACCCGTTCCTGGGCGAGAAGGGAGGAGAGTGGAGGTAGCGTTTGGGCATGAGTCGGATAGCACTGGGGACCGCAAAGGGTGGTTATGTCATCGAGGATCGAGGCGGCGGGTGGTCGGTGACCGGACCTTTGTTCCCCGGCTGGAAGGTGACCACCTTCGGCCGAGGGCCGGACGGCTCGCATCTGGCCGCACTGGGCAGCAACTGGTTCGGGCCGGCGCTCCACAGGAGCGACGACTTCGTCGCCTGGGAGCAGCTGGACACCCGCCCGCTGTGGCCCGAGGACTCCGACCGAAAGCTCACCGAGATCTGGACCTTGCACAACGAGGGCGACCGAATCGTGGCCGGCGTGGCCGACGCCGGGCTCTTCGAGACCAAGGACCCCACGCAAGAATGGAGCCCGGTGCCAGGCCTCAATGAACATCCGACGCGGGGGGACTGGCAGCCCGGCTTCGGTGGGCTCTGCGCCCACCGAATACTCACCGCCGGCCACCGGACCTGGGTGGCCATCTCGGCAGTCGGAGTATTTAGGTCCGACGACGGCGGTGCCACCTTTCAGCCCAAGAACGATGGAGTCCCCCCGGTCGACACCGCCGAGGACGCCCCCCGACCCGGGGTCGGATACTGCGTGCACAGCCTGGCTGCCGACCCCGCCGACCCGATGCGGATCTGGCGTCAGGATCACCGCGGGGTCTTCCGCACCGGCGACGGAGGTGACACTTGGGATCGAATCGAGAACGGCCTCCCCGCAGGCTTTGGCTTCGTGATGGTCCGCGATGGCTCCAGCGGCAGCCTGTTCACGGTGCCCTTGGTCGGCGACGAGAATCGGGTGCCGGTCGATGGCGCGCTCCGCGCCTACAGATCTGCAGACGGTGGCGATACCTGGGAGGTGTCAGGCACCGGATGGTCGGATAGCCCGCAGTTCACCGCGGTTCTCCGTGGGGCAGCCGCCGGTGACGACCAGGGAGCTGTTTGCTTTGGGACCACAGGGGGGAAGGTGTGGATCACCCGCGACGCCGGGGACACCTGGCTCGAGCTGCCGCCCTCGTTCCCTCGGATCGGCGCCGTGAGCCTCTTGGCATGAGATCGACGGTCCGACTCCCCAGGGTCCTCACCCCTGCGGTCCGGGAGGGCCTGGTCCACCAGGTACAAGGCGTTTCGGTGAGCGAGGCGCTCGACGACCTTTTTGTTGCCGAGCCCGGGCTGCGGGGCCACCTCCTCGACGACGAGGGCAACGTCCGTCCCCATGTCTTGATATTCGTCAACCAGGTCCGCGCCGGGCTCGCCACCCCGATTCCGGACGGCGCCGAGATCCAAGTGTTGCAAGCAGTCTCGGGAGGCTAGGGCCTTGAGCCCTTCTTGATCTCCTCCTGAGGCGTTCGAGAGGTCCCTCGATGGATGCTCTTGGGGTAATGCAGATGGCTACCCAAGGAGCATCAATGAAGAACCGAATCACCACCGTCCTGGCAGCCGCCGCCTCTTTGCTGCTCGTCGCTGCTGTCGCTTGGGCGAGTGGGCTCGGAGGCTCGGCGGAGACGTCGACATCGGCGGAGACGTCGACATCGGCCCAGGTCGCTAGCCCGTCGACGGAGATCTCGAGCCCGTCGACCTCGACGCCTTCGAGCTCCTCCACCTCGTTGGACTCCTCGTCAACGACCTTCCCTGAAAGCAGCAGCTCAACCCTGGGTGACGAGGGATCCACCAGCACCAGCATCGACGACAACAAAGAGACTCGGCTCCCGATCGAGAATGGGGTGAGAGTCTTCGATGTCGCCGGCGCGGCCACGGTGACTGTCGAGGTTCGCGCTGGGACCTTGCTGCTACTCGACGTCACCGCCGGTGCCGGTTGGAGCGTCGAGATCGACAGGGCGAGGACCGACGAGATCCGAATCGAGTTCGAGAAGGGTGACGCCGAGGCGGAGATCCGGGTCAGGATCCGTGACGGTCAACTCCGGTCCGAGGTGAAG
>CAZKFU010000180.1:0-3381 GCA_964552165.1 uncultured Acidimicrobiaceae bacterium | reverse complement strand
GACCCGTTCCGGCTCGACCTGACACGGGTGAAGAACCCCCATGTCACCTTTGGGACGGGGCGTCACGTTTGCCTCGGAGCCGCCTTGGCCCGGCTCGAGGTGCGGGTGGTGTTCGAGGAGCTGCTGTCCCGGGTGGAGAGTCTCGAGGTGATCGGCCCCGCCGATCGTCTCCGCTCCAACTTCATCTCGGGGATCAAGCACCTCCCGGTCAAGGTGGTGGCATGAGCTCCCAGAGCGTGTGCACCCAACCGTCGTAGGCGCCGTCGTCTGCACACGCTGACAGCCTTGCCTACCCGACCACCCTCTCCACCGCGTCGATCGCCAGGTCCACATGCTCCCTCGTGGTGCGGCGGTTGAGGAGCGCCAGCCGCAGGGTCACCCGCCCCTCCACCAGCGTCGACGAGATGTGCACCTTCCCGTCGGCATTGACCGCCGCCACCGCCCGGTCCGCAATCTCGTTGTCGGCCAGCTGGAAGGCGACTATCGACAGCTCGGGTCGCCAGGGGGTCTCCACGCCATCGATCCCCTCCAGCCGGCCGTAGGCGTACTCGGCGAGGTCCAACACGTTGTCGAGCGCCACCCGGAAGGCGGCGACGCCGTGCAGCTGGAGGGGTAGCCACACCTCGAGCCCTCGAAAGGGGCGGGTCAGCTCGGGTCCAAGGACCGAGAAATCCGGCAGCTCACCAGAAACGAGGTGGTCTCGCAGATAGTTGCCTTTCCCCGCGTTCGCCTCCACCAGATATCGCCGATCCCTGACAATGAGACCTCCCACGCCGAAGGGCACAGAGAGCCCCTTGTGGGGGTCGAGGGTCACCGAATCGGCCGACGAGATCCCAACCAGCCGCTTGCGGCCCCTCTCGGTCAGCTGGAAGAAACCCCCGTAGGCGGCGTCGACGTGAAACCACAACCCCTGCTCGGCGGCCACTGTGCCAAGATCCGCCAGGGGATCGACCGCCCCGGTGTCGGTGGTGCCGGCGCTTCCCACCACCATGAATGGCTGGAGCCCATCCCGCCGGTCCTCTTCGATCATCGCAGTCAGCGAGGCGGGCTCCATCCGCAGCGATCGGTCGGTTGGCACGAACCGCAGCCGGTCCCGGGGGAATCCTGCGAGCCGGGCGGCTTTTTCCAGCGAGTGGTGGGCGTGCCGGGTGAGATAGATGCTGCCCGACAGGAAGTCCTCAGGCAACCGTGCGCTGCGGGCCGCGGTGAGGGCGGTGAAGTTGGCCATCGAGCCTCCCGATAGCAGGATCCCCGCCGCATCTTCGGGGAACTCGAAGAGCTCGCTCAGCCACTTGATGACGCTCGATTCGATCTGCACCATCCCCGGGGCTGCCCCGGGCACACCGGTGAATCGCCCCAGCCCCGCTCCCAGCAGCGCAGCCAACGCGCCCGTGTACGACCCGGCGTTGGGGATGTAGGAGAGGTGCCCTCCGGAAGGGTGAAGGATGCCGGAGGCGTTCGCCAGCTCGATGACCTCGAGCAGCTCCTCTGAGGACCGTCCCTCCTCTGAGGGTGGTCTCGCCAGCAACGCCGACGTCTCGGGGTCCAGAACGGCTCCCACGGCGTCGAGGTCGGCGACGCGATCGTAGAAGCGATTGAGGAACTCGAGCATCAGCCCACCGATGCGGCGTCTCTCCTCTGGGGTGAGGTCCATTGGGGGAAGCATGGAGGCCAAAGTTAGTTGCGGCGGCGCGGACACTCCAAGGCGCCGGCCACGCTCTACGATCTTGACGACTCCGAATCGAGAAGAGGTTGGCCGACTATCACCGCGTCCGTCTCATGTGGCCCGACCACCTCGGTCTGGCGCGTGGCAAATACCTCCCGGTGGAGACCGGGAAGCACGACACCGCGCATTGCATCACCCTCTTCACCCTCGGGTTCGACCGGGAGATGATCCCTCACGAAGGCGGCTTCTTCTGGAAGGGGCTGCCCGACTGTGACGCCATCTTCGAAGACGGCGATATCCGCCCCGGATGGGAGGATGGCACCGGTGTTGTCATCCCCGAGATCACGCGCAAAGGGGTGCGGGTACCGCTGACCCCGCGCAACATCCTGCTGGACGCGGTCGAGAAGTGGCGCGCCCACGGATTGGAGCCGATGGTGGGGATCGAGCTCGAGGCGTTCCTCTTCGAGCGCGACTCGAAAGGAGGGTGGAAGCCCATCGAGACTCCCGGCGCCTATGTCTACGGCACCGGGAAGGCCGTCGACCCCTACGGCGTGATCGATGACATCATGGCCACCGCACGCGCCTCAGGTCTCCCGCTGGAATCGGTGAACTCCGAGTACGACAACGGGCAGTTCGAGCTGACGCTTGCCTACACCGACGCGGTGCGTGCATGCGACGACGCCTTCCTCTTCAAGGTGATGGCGAGGGAGGTCGCCGCCGCCAAGGGGATCCTCCTCACTTTCATGGGTAAGCCGATCAATGGACGCGGCGGCTCCGGTCTCCACGTCAACCTTTCCTTTCGCGACACCGAGGGCAACAACGCTCTCGCCGACGACTCGGCCGACGACGGGCTCTCCGACCTGGCAGGCTCGGTGACGGCGGGGCTGCTTCACCACCATGTGGGGCTCACCGGGCTGTTGGCCCCCACCGTCAACGCCTACAAACGTCTCCAACCCGGCTCGTTGTGCGGGTACTGGGCCAACTGGGGTTACGACCACCGCGGGACCACGGTGCGCGTGCCCCCGGCTCGGGGTCAGGGCACGAGGCTCGAGCACCGGGTGGCCGACGGCTCCACGGTGCCCCACCAGGCGGTGGCTGCGGTGCTCACCGCGGCCAGGCTCGGCTTGGAAAACGGGTACGAGCTGCCGCCCGAAGAGAAGCTCGATTGCATCGAGCGCGCCTCGACCGATGTGGGGTGCCCGCCGTCGCTGGTCGAAGCGCTGGCGGCCCTGGAGGCGGACACCGCTCTGGTCGACTCATTCTCCCCGGCCTATATCGATGGCTATCTCACGGTGAAACGGGCCGAATGGGACCGCTACCAGAGGTGGACCACCGACTGGGAGACCACCGAGTACCTCCCATTCCTCTGATGAGGGGCTTTCTCTTCCCCCGGACCTCCGAGGGGCGGTCATCGCTGATACCCGCCCCGCCCTGGCACTACTCGGGCGAGATGATCACGGTCGAATACCGGACCGACCCCGCCAGGGTGGCGGCGCTTCTTCCCGACGGCCTCTCCCTCGCCTCCGAGGATCCAGGGGCGGTGGCGGTCATCTGGGCCGATTGGCAGAGCTGCAGCGACGATTTCTCCGAGCTTCTCGACCCGGTTCGGTCGCAGTACAAGGAGTGCTTCGCCGTCGTTCGGGCCGACTGGGCAGACGAGACGTGGTCCCGCTGCCTCTCCATCTGGGTCGACCAGGACTTCGCCCTGGTCCGCG
>CAZKFU010000179.1:0-3397 GCA_964552165.1 uncultured Acidimicrobiaceae bacterium | reverse complement strand
GATTGCCGCAGCGAGTAGGTCTCCACGAAATGGCGCTCGTCGTGGATGTGGAAGCCGTGCTCGATGGCATGCTCTTTGAGATCGGTTACGAAACCGGCGATGTCGATCGACATTGGCTACAGGTTATGACACCGCGCGAGTTTCGACTAGCCCGGCGTATACGTCGGTGACCTCGGCACCAAAGAGAAAGACCGACGACAGCAGATAGGTGAACAAGAGCACCAGCACCACCGACCCCGCCACTCCCAGAGCGGATGGCGAGCCGAGGCGGGAGAAGTACTGACCGGCTGCGAAAGCCACCACGACGATTGTGGCGCCGGTGGCGGCGCCGCCTCGCCACGCCGCCCTCCATGGGATGCGACGCCGGGTCATGGTTTGCAAAACCACACCGAACACCGGAAGAAGGAGCGCCAACGACACCAGCGGGGCCACCGCCGTCAGCAATCGATTGACCGACGCCGGGATACCAGGGAGCGCATTCCCTAGGAACGCCAGGGCCGTATTGAGGAAGAACACAACCACCAACAGCAGTCCGAGCCCTACCGACCAGGCAAAACCGATCAGCCGCAGTCGAACAAGCCTCCTCCATCCCCGTCGGTGGCTGTCGCCGGCCGAGAAGATGTCATTGAGCGATCGCTGCACTTCCAAGAAGAGCCCAGACCCGGTCCAGAACAGAAGGGTGAAGCCGAAGACGGCGGCCAAGCCGGCGGACTCCCCGGCGTCATCGAGCACCGACTCGAACGTCGCCGCGATCTCCTCGCCGGCGATCTCGCTCACCGTGGTCACCAGCTCATCTCTCGCCTGGCCGGGCCCCCCCAACAAGACACCCGCCACGAAGACGGAGATCAATAACAAGGGTGCGATGGCAAAGACCGCCCGGTAGGCGATGGCAGCGGCCATGCGCGACCCTCGGTCGTCGCCGTACCGCCTGGCCGCCTCGATCAACGTCGAGAGGAAGCGCCGCCACCTCGAGGTGCTATGCCGGGCCACGGTCGAAGGCTAACGAAGGGATAGCCTGGGCACCGTGAGCCACCCGTTCCCTGCTCCCATCGCGACCATGGAGGCGAAGGTCTCGGAAGGCTGGCCACGCGGAGAGTTCCTGTATGAGCCGAAATGGGACGGTTTTCGGGCCGTCTCCTGGTCAGGCGAGGAACCCCGGCTCGACTCGCGCAACCAGAGACCCCTCCTACGCTACTTCCCGGAGCTGCTCCCGGCCCTCGCCGCGCTTCCTGAGGGCACGGTCGTCGACGGCGAGGTGGTGGTAGTGGTGGACGGCGTCACCGATTTCGACGCCCTTCAGCAGCGGATTCACCCCGCACGGTCCCGGGTGGAGATGCTGTCGGAGGCCACTCCCGCCCTGCTCGTGGCATTTGATCTGCTGGCGGCGAAGGGAGAGGACCTGAGGGACCTTCCCTTCCTGGAACGGCGGCGAATGCTCGAGGCAACGGCCCCACAATTGACTGGCACCTGGCATCTGACCCCGCAAACGGATTCGGAAGAGACCGCCCGCCGCTGGTTCGACGAGTTCGAGTCGGCGGGCTGTGACGGGATCATCGCCAAGAACCCCAATCTCGCCTACCAGCACGGGAAGCGGGCGATGATAAAGATCAAGCACCGGAGGACCGTCGACGTCGTGGTGGGTGGCTTCCGCGAGCACAAGGACGGAGGCAAGATCGGGTCTCTGCTCCTCGGGCTCTACAACGAGGAGGGCGAGCTGCATTTCATCGGCCACTGCTCAGGGTTTCCCGATGTCGACAGGGTCGAGATCTTCGAGCGGTTTCGCCGGCTCGCCAGTGACGCCTCCTTTGGCGAGGGAGTGAGGGTCCCGGGGGGGCAGAGTCGATGGTCGGGCGACAAGGACCTGTCGTGGACCCCGGTTCGCCCCGGTGTCGTCATCGAGGTGTCCTACGACCAGCTCGAGGAGGGACGCTTCCGCCACGCGACACGGTTCCACCGCTGGCGCCCTGACAAGGATCCGGAGGCGTGCACGCTCGACCAGCTCGAGCGCCCCGCAGGTCTCGGCTTCGACGACATCGTCGGTTGAGAGGGCTGCCAGACTGCAGCCGATGACCCCCGACCCTGTCATAGAGGCGGTCAGCCTCACCCAGGACTTCGGGAGTGTGATCGCCCTCGACGACGTGAACCTGAGCATCCCCCATGGAGTCACGGGGTTGGTTGGGGCCAACGGGGCGGGAAAGACCACCCTCCTTCGCATCCTCCTTGGGTTGATTCATCCCACGTCGGGGAGAACCTCCGTTCTCGGCCACGACTCGCAGACCGAGCCCCTCGCTGTTCGGTCCCGGGTGGGTTATATGCCCGAAGGGTCCTGTCTTCCTCGTGATCAGACGGCTGCGGACTTTGTCTCGTATGCAGCCGAGTTGGCCGGCATCCCAGGGCGAGAAGCCAAGAGACGCTCCTCGGAGACACTGTTCCTGGTGGGTCTGGCCGAGGAGAGGTTTCGCTACATCGGTGACTTCTCGACGGGGATGGAGCAGAGAGTGAAGCTGGCGCAGGCGCTGGTCCACGACCCCGACTTGGTCCTCCTCGACGAGCCGGCGTCGGGTCTCGACCCGGAGGGTCGGGAGCAGATGCTCGATCTGATACTGCGGCTGCGCGATTTCCAAATCGATGTCGTGGTGTCCTCCCACGTCCTCACCGACATCGAGCGGACGTGTGATTGGGTGGTCATGCTCGACGGTGGCCGGCTCCTCCGGTCGGGGCCTTTGGGAGGCTTCGAGCAGATGTCGACCGTGGCCGTGGAGGTGCTGGCAAACGCCCCGTTGGTGGAGCGGAGGCTCGTCTCTTTGGGCTTTGGCGCCACCGCCGAGGGGCGCCGCCTCATCGTCGGCCCCGGCGGGCCCGAGATCGAGGATGCCGTGGTGGCGGCCGTGGCCGACGTCGGTGCTGGGCTGGTGAGGATGGTGAGAGGCACGGCATCCCTCGAGGACCTCTTTCTCCAGAACTCGGCGGAGACGCCATGACGGATCAGGTGATCTTCGACCGCGGCTTTCGCGCATACGACGGCCCCCGAACTGGGACAAGAGGTGCACGATGGGCCGTCTACCGGGACGGGATCCGGCGCATCCTCGGCCTGAGGCGCAAGGGACGCCGCAAGTTGTTCCCGTGGGCTCTGATCGCCGTCGGGATCTTGGCCAGTGCGGTGTTCGTGGGCCTCCACTTCGCAGCCGGGTCTATCGCCGAGGGGCTCGCCCAGGGGCTTCCCCGGTATGGGGAGCTGTTCGACTTCTATTCGGGCATATCGCTCCTCTACATCGCATACGCCGGGCCGGAGATGCTCTCCCCGGATCGCTCGCAGGGAGTCCTCAACATCTACTTCTCGCGACCCCTGACCGTCGACGGATATCTGGCCGCCAAGGCGGGCGCGTTCTTGACCGTG
>CAZKFU010000178.1:0-3399 GCA_964552165.1 uncultured Acidimicrobiaceae bacterium | reverse complement strand
GCGCCGCCAACAAGCGATATCACCTGACACTTCTCGCGGAGAACGAGACCGGGTACCGCAACCTAATCCAGTTGTCCTCGCGCTCATTTCTAGAGGGCTATTACTACAAGCCTCGAATCGATCTGGAGCTGCTCGCCGAGCATTCCGAGGGGCTCATCGCCACCTCGGGATGTTTGGGTGGGATGATCCCTCAACTCTTGGGAGTCGACTCCGGGAGCGAGGAAGGCTCGGGCGGGCACCCCCTCGACCGGGATGCCGCTCTCGCTGCGGCCGGCCGCTTCCGCGACATCTTTGGCCCCGACAATTTCTTCATCGAGATCCAGGACCACGGAGTCGCGTCCCAGCGGCGCATCATGGGTGACCTGCTCGATATCTCGCGTCGTGTGGGGACACCCCTGTTGGCCACCAACGATGCCCATTACACCCAGCGCTCCGAGCACGAGGCCCACGACGTTCTGTTGTGCATCCAAACCGGCTCGCTGCGCTCCGACCAAGGGCGACTCCGCTTCGAGGGAAGCGAGCACTATCTCAAGACCTCAGCAGAGATGCACCGGCTGTTCCCATCGGATTCATTTCCCGGGGCGTGCGACAACACGCTTTGGATCGCCGAGAGAGCGAACTTCGACCTCGAGACCGGGCGGATCCTGCTCCCCCAATTCCCGGTTCCGGAGGATCAGACCGAGGTCTCATATCTGCGTCACCTGGTATACGAAGGAGCCCGCACCCGATTCGGCGACGGGCTCGGCGATGAGGTGGAGCAACGGCTCGAGCACGAGCTCAAGATCATCGAGGAGATGGGATTCCCCTCTTACTTCCTGATCGTCTGGGACCTGATCCGTCACGCCCGCGACAACGGGATTCGGGTAGGGCCCGGTCGGGGATCGGCTGCGGGCTCGCTTGTCTCCTATTGCCTGCGAATCACCGATGTCGACCCTCTTCGCTACGGGCTGATCTTCGAGCGTTTCCTCAACCCGGGACGCAGGCAGCTTCCGGACATCGACATGGACTTCGACGAGCGATACCGCGGCGAAATGATTCGGTATGCCGCGGAGAAATACGGAGCAGACAGGGTCGCCCAGATCGTCACCTTCGCCACCATCAAGGGAAAGCAGGCGATTCGGGATGCGGCACGGGTCCTGGGACATCCCTACGGCGTTGGCGACAGGGTTGCCAAGGCCATGCCGCCGGCGATCCTGGGAAAGGAAGCAACGCTCGATCAAGTGCTGACGCCCCCGCCTCCCGAAGCGGACCCGATCGTCAAAGATTGGTACGCCAATGCCCAAGGGCTCCGCGACGAGTATCAAGCCGATGCCGCGGTCCGCGAGGTGGTCGACGCCGCCCGAGGCCTCGAAGGGCTCCGGCGCCAGGACTCGATCCACGCCGCCGCCGTCGTGATCGCACCGGAACCGATCACCAACATCGTGCCCATACAGCGGAAGGGTGAGGGTACGGAGACCGTCACCCAATACGAGATGCACGGCGTGGAAGCGCTGGGGCTGCTCAAGATGGACTTCCTGGGGTTGCGCAACCTCTCCATCATCGAGCGCACCCTCGAGCTGATCGAGGAATCCTCGGGGGTGAGGGTGGACATCGATGGGATCGCTCTCGACGACGAGCCCACCTTTGAGCTTCTGCGCGCCGGCTCCACGATCGGGGTCTTCCAGATGGAGGGGGGCCCTATGCGATCCCTCATCCGAAGCCTGCAGCCCGACCGCTTCGAGGATGTCATCGCCCTGGTGGCCTTGTACCGGCCGGGCCCCATGGGCGCCAACATGCACAACCTCTACGCCGACCGCAAGAACGGGCGCAAGCCCATCGAGCCCCTGCACCCGTTGCTGACCCCGCTGCTCGAGGACACCTATCAGATCATGGTGTATCAAGAACAGGTGATGGAGGTCGCCCAGCAGATGGCCGGCTACTCGATGGCGGAGGCCGACCAACTGCGGAAGGCCATGGGCAAGAAGATCAAATCGGTGATGATCGCCGAGGAGGAGAAGTTTGTTGCTGGATGCCGCGCCCAGGGTCACGACGAGGAGTTGGGCCGGGAGCTCTTTCGCCTCATCGAACACTTTGCCGGGTACGGGTTCAACCGGAGCCATTCGGCAGGCTATGGGCTGGTCGCGTATCAGACCGCTTACCTCAAGGCGCATTACCCCGGCGAGTACATGGCTGCGCTTCTCACGGCGACCAAGCGTGACAAGGATCGCACCGCGGTGTATCTCAATGAGTGTCGACAGATGGGGCTCGAGGTCCTGGTGCCCGACGTCAACGAGTCCGTGGTCGACTTCACGGTGTCAGAGGGCCGGATCAGGTTCGGGCTGTCTGCGGTGCGCAATGTCGGTGAGGGGGTGGTCGAGAAGATCATCGAGGCACGCTCCGACGGCTCCTTTGTGTCCTTCCAGGACTTCGTGGATCGGGTCGACCCGATGGTCCTCAACAAACGAACGGTGGAGTCGCTGATCAAGGCAGGAGCGTTTGACAACCTGGGCCATCCCCGAAAGGGGCTGATGCTCGCCTTCGAGCAGATCCTGGAGACGACGCTGGAGCGCCGCCGTAACGAGGACATGGGGCAGTTCTCGCTGTTCGCAGGGGGGGAGATCGAGGTCGATCAATCCCGCGTGGACGTACCCGCGGTTGAGTGGGGGCAGCGCATACAGCTCAAATTCGAGAAGGAGATGCTGGGCCTGTACGTCTCCGACCACCCGCTGTTGGGTGTGGGTCCCGCGATGGCGGCCTCGACCACGACCACGATCGCCCAACTTCCAGATCTCACCGACAAGACATCTGTGGTGGTGGGTGGGATCGTCGCCTCCATCACCCGCCGCTGGACCCGCAATGGTGACCCCATGCTCTTCTTTGACCTGGAGGACCTCGAGGGCTCCGTGGAATGCGTGGCCTTCCCCAAGGTGGTCGCTGCTCACGGAAGCGCAGTGGTAGAGGATGCCGTCGTCATCGTCCAGGGGCACCTCGACCATCGCGGCGACGACGTCAAGGTGATAGCCCGCGAGATCCGAGAACTGGAGGTTCGCGATGATCTCACCGTGAGGCTCACGGTCCCGGCACGACGTCTCAGTCGGGAGATAGTGGAGAAGCTGAAGGCGATCCTCGCCAATCACCCTGGGGCGGCCGCGGTGTATTTGCACATGTCGAGCGAAGGAACGACGAAGGTGCTGAAGTTGGCAGACGATCATCGGGTCGAGCCCCGCTCAGCCCTCTTTGCCGAACTTAAGGAGCTCCTGGGTCAGAACGCAGTCCTCTCCTGAGAACTGCCCGAGTATCACCTTTTCCTCAACAACGAGGGCAAGCGCGTGGCGGCCACCTGCGCCAAGGTGGTCGATCGGCCGTGCCGCCGCCCCAGGCCGTAGGCGACCCCCGCGGCGGCTGCCGCCGCGCCGGTGG
>CAZKFU010000177.1:0-3422 GCA_964552165.1 uncultured Acidimicrobiaceae bacterium | reverse complement strand
CTCGCCCGCCTCGGCCGGGGGACCGTGCTCGTCATCGGCCCCGACACCGTCTCCTGGATCACCGACGGAGACCTGTACACCCAACGCCAGGTAGACGAGGCAATAGCTGATGCGCTCGATGGCGCCACGGTCAACGAGATCATCGACCGGTTCGTGTCGGGTCTGCTGGAGGGATAGCAGCCCATGACGCCACGGCAACGAGCTCCACGCCGGGACAAGACCGCTGTGGACAAGACCGCGTTGAGGAGCGTGTGTGACAGGTGATGATATGGAGGTCACTGTGAAATCTCGTCTTGGGCTTTTGGTGGTGGCGTGGGCCGTTGTCAACGTCGCCTGCGGGACCGACCAAGCCGTCCCGACGACCACCGCGACCACACCCGACTCTGTGTCCACCACGGTCGCCGGGCCGGATGAGGGCGATGCCATCTCCGACTATCTGGTGTTGATGTCGAACCTCGCCGCTGACATCGACAACCAGGTGTCCGAGTTCGAGTGCTCCTACAACGAGCAGTTCTCTCCTGGCTTCTGCGGGGTGGAGTTCGTCGAGGAGGGCGAGGAGCTCGAGCCTCCGCCGGAGCGGACAGAGGAGGAGCAGCTCGAGTACCAGCGCGGGTACTGGCTGGGCGCCTTCGACCTGCGACTGGCACACGCCGATGTTCTGGAGGCGGTCGTGGCACCGACCGGTTTCGAGTCTGCTCACCAGGAGTATGCCGCCGCCTACCGCGCCTTCTTCACCCTCCTCCGTGACCAGGTCGCCGGGTTGACGACCCTGGCCGAATTCGAGTCGTTCTTCGCTCCGCTGTTCGACCCGGTCGCGACGATGCCCGCCGACCTCGAACGCGTCTTGTTCGGTGCGGTCGATGCTTGCCGGGCCCTGGAGCAGATGGCCGCCGAGGCCGGGTTCCGAGCCGACCTGGGCTGCCCGACACCTCCCCCCAAGCCGGTGTCGGTCGACGTCGAGGTGGGAGATGTCTGGGTTGCGGAGCCGAATCCGCTGGCGGTGGGCGAAGGTCTAGTCACCATGCGCATCACCAACACCGGCGACGAGGCCATCCGCCTTGTTGTCCTCCAGATCTTCGAAGGCGACCCTTTGAATCTTCCGGTTGTCGGCGGTGTGGTCGACATCTCGAGGAGCGGCGAGTTTGAAGCGACGGGCAGATACGCCGGCTTCCATCTCGCCTATGCCGGGGAGAACGAAGTCTTCATCGACGAGTCTGGTGTCACCGGAGAGCCGCGGGAGTTACTGCCTGGGGAGTCGGTCGATGTGGTGATCTGGAGCGAGGGAACCATGGTGGTCCTCGACTACAGGCAGGGAGAGTTCGAGGCCGGGGCCTACGTGGTCATCGAACGCTCGGACTGAGGCCCTGCGGCGAGCAAGCTCGCCTTGGCGTCGTCGGTGAGAAAGGAGGCCTCGATCGAGTTGCGGGCCAGCGCCGTCAGTGTCTCATCGTCCAGCTCGAACTCCTCGGCGACGTGGCGGTAGTTGTCGCCGATGTATCCCCCGAAGTAAGCGGGGTCGTCGGAGTTGATGGTGACCACCAGACCCGAGTCGATCATTTCCGGCAGCGGGTGGGCGTCGAGATCGGGAACGACCCGCAACGCCACGTTCGACAATGGGCACACTGTCAGCGGCACCCTCTCCCGGCGCAGGCGGTCCACAAGATCAGGGTCGTCGAGGCTGCGCACCCCGTGATCGATCCGTTCGGCGCCGAGCACGTCGAGCGCCCGCGCCACGTACTCGGCTGGTCCCTCCTCACCGGCGTGGGCCACCGCCCGCAACCCAAGGGCCCGGGCCCGCTGGTAGGCAGCCTCGAACAGCTCGGGGGGCCTGGCTCGCTCGCTGGAGTCGAGGCCGACGGCGATGACGCCTTCGAGATGTGGCTCGGCCTCGGCCATGGTGGCCAAGGCATCATCGGGGGAGAGGTGGCGGAGAAAGCAAAGGATGAGACCCGCCGACAACGGGGAGTCGGCGATGGCGCCTCGGAACCCCTCCATGAACACCTCGAATCCCACACCCCGTGCGGTGTGAGTCTGGGGGTCGAAGAAGATCTCGGCGCGGCGGACGCCATCGGCGGCGGCTCGATCCAGATATGCCGCCATCAGGTCGTAGAAGTCCTGTGGTGTTTGAAGCACCGCCGCTCCCCGGTAGTAGATATCGAGAAACGACTGGAGATCGGCGAAGTTGTAAGCGGCGCGCACGGAGGCCTCATCGGGGAAGGGGAGGTCAAATCCGTTGCGACGGCCCAAATCGAACATCATCTCCGGCTCCAAGGTCCCCTCGATGTGAACGTGGAGCTCCGCCTTGGGGAGCCTGGTGATGAGGTCGGCGCTCATGACACACCTGCAATGTCTTGAGGCCGCACCGGGACCCGGTTCAACGGCCGACCCGAGGCGGCGCGGATCGCCGCCACCACCGCCGCCGTCGAGGAGATGGTGGGGGGCTCACCAACACCTTTGGCCCCATAGGGACCCCAGGACCCCTCCCCCTCGATCAGCAACGCCTCCACATCGGGGGCGTCGAGAATGGTGGGGAGCAGATAATCGGTGAAGTTTGGGTTGCGGATGACGCCATTATCGAGGATCAGTTCCTCCATGATGGCCAGCCCCACCCCCTGGAGGATCCCACCCTCGATCTGGCCACGCACCGAATCAGGATTGAGAGCCCTGCCCACGTCCTGGGCGGTGTCGACACGGATCACCTTGACCAGACCGAGCTCGGTGTCGACGTCGACCACGGCCCGATGCCCCGCCAGGGCAAAGTCGGCGTGGATCACCCCCTGGCCGTCCTCGTCGGGAAGCGTGGTCGGCGGGTGGCGGAAGACCACGGTCTCGGTCCACTCCTCGTCGGTGACCTCGGCCCAGGGAGCCACCATCGTTTCCCCGCGCCACACCCCGTCGCCGTCGAGAGCGTCACCTTCGTACCGCTCCAGCAGCCGTCGCCTCAGGTTGCGGGCCGCTTCGAGGACAGCCCCGCCCGAGACCTGGGTCTGCCGTGACGCCGAGGTCGACCCTGCCGAGCCGATTCGCGAGGTGTCGACGTGGCGGACCTCGACCGCGCCCACGCCGAGCTCGGTGCGGGCGATCTGGGCGAGCACCGTGACCAGACCCTGGCCAACCTCGATGGCGGCGGTCTCCACCACCGCCCCCGCCGGGGTCAACCGGACCCGGGCCGTGGCGTAGTCGTCGGCTCCCTCGGAGAATCCGAGGTTCTTGATGCCAAGCGCATAACCCACACCCCTGGTGACGTGCCGGGGCTCGGTCGTCAATCCGCTTCCACCGGGAAGATCGAGATCATCGGCGGCGCGGGCCTCGGGCAGCGGCATCGCCTGAAGCGACTCGATGACCTCGGACACGGGTAGCGGCGAGGTGATGACCTGACCGGTGGTGGGCATGGGGTCGCCGGTGCCGAGGGCATTTCGTAG
>CAZKFU010000176.1:0-3433 GCA_964552165.1 uncultured Acidimicrobiaceae bacterium | reverse complement strand
GAGGTAGCGAACGCCAGGACGGCTGCCGGCGCCACCGACGCCTGATGGACATCGAGTTCCGGGCTATCGACCCGGAGCAGTACGACCTGATGATGACAGCGCTGGGTCGGGCCTTCGGCTGGGATCACGACCCATCCGAGACCTGGTTCCGCGAGCTTCTTCCCCTGGACAGGACGCGTTGCGGGTTCGAGGGAGACCGGATAGTCGCCACCTCTGGGGCCTTCAGCCTGGAGATGACTGTCCCCGGCGACGTGGTGCGCTGCGGCGGGACCACCATCGTCTCCGTTCTTCCCACTCACCGCAGGCAGGGCGTGATGCGGGCGATGATGGCAACACATCTCGATGATGTGCGGGACCATGAGGAGCCGTTGGCGGCGCTCTGGGCGTCGGACAGTGCGATCTACGGGCGGTTTGGCTACGGAATGGCTTCGCGCTCGGTCGATGTCGAGATCGATCGCCACGCCACCGCATTTCATCGCCTCGCCCCCGTCCCGGCACCGGCGCGGCTGATAGAGCTGGAAGAGGCCAAGCCCCTCGTCAAGCGGCTCTATGACGAAGTCCGGGCCATCACACCTGGTTTCTTCGTCAGGACCGATCCCTGGTGGGACCAGCGTCGCTTTCGCGACGACGAGAAGAGCCGGGCAGGGGCCACCGCCGACCGGTGGGCGGTCGTCGGCGCCGGCGACGAAATCAACGGCTACGTCCAGTTTCGCTTCAAATCGAACTGGGAATCGGGCCACGGCGCCGGAGAGTTGATCATTCGCGACCTGCTGGCGACGTCCCCGGAGGCAGAGTCGGGGTTGTGGAGCTTGGTGCTCAACCATGACCTCACCGCGCAGATCACGGCCCGCAACCGCCCCACCGACGGACCTGTCTTCTCTTTGCTCGCCGGGGTGCGGCGAGCCAAGGCCAGGCTCTCGGACAACCTCTGGGTAAGGATCATGGACGTCCCGGCCGCACTAGAGGGGCGGCGCTACTCGGCACCGGCCAACGTGGTGTTCGAGGTTCACGACCCTCTAGACGGAGGCGTGGCGGCCTACCGGCTCCAAGCCGACGCCGAGGGCGCCTCCTGCCGACCCACTACTGACGACCCCGACATCAGCCTCGACCTCGAGGACCTGTCCGGCGCCTACATGGGCCGATCCAACCTCCGGGCAATGGCCCGCGCCGGCCGGGTCACCGGGCATCCATCAAATTTGGCCGCCGCCGACCTGGCCTTCTCCTGGGACCCACAGCCGTGGTGCCCTGAAGTCTTCTAGACCCTCCCCCTACAATCGAGGCCGGCAAAGGCGTTGAGCGTCTGCGTCCATGATTCATTGAAGCTGAGTTAGGTCAACAGTGGTCGACACCCTTACCCAGGGACGCGAAGCGATGAAGAGGCGCTCCTGGGCCGACGCCGCCGAAGCGCTCACGACGGCGGATGAGCGGGACGGTCTGTCCCCCGAGGATCTCGAGTTGCTCGCTCAGGCGTCGTGGTGGAGCGGGCGGCCCGATCACGCGGTGCTGGCTTGGGAACGAGCCTTTACCGGTCACCTTTCAGCAGGGGAGAAGTCGGCGGCGGCGGCCGTGGCGCTTCGGCTCGCCGATCACGCCCTGCGGCGGTTGGCCTTCTCCGTGGCCAACGGCTGGCTGTCCCGAGCGGACAAGCTGCTGACCGACGAGCACGAATCCGAGGTCCATGCCTGGTTGAAGCTGGGAAATGCCCAGAGGGCCTTCTTTGCCGACCACGACATCGAGACGACGATCGCGCTCATCGACGAGGCATTGGAGATCGCCCGCCGCCAGGAGAACGCAGACGCCTGGTCGATGGCCTTGGGGGTGAAGGGCGCCACGTTGGTGGACACCGGCAGGTGGGCCGAGGGTTTGGAGCTGCTCGACGAGGCCACCGCAGCGGCGATATCGGGGGAGCTCCAGCCCCAGAATGCCAGCGACCTGTACTGCATCACGATCGGTGTTTGCTCGAATCTGGGCGAGTACCGCCGGGCCGGAGAATGGACCGATCAGGCAGACCGCTGGATGGAGCGGAACGACATACGCGGCTACCGGGGGGTGTGCCGGGTTCACCGCGCCGAGCTGCAACGGCTGAGGGGGTCTTGGACCGAAGCGGAACAGGAGGCGCGGCGCGCCTGCGTCGAGCTCGAGGAGTTCCGCCTCCTACAGGACGCCGGGTTCGCCAACTACCAAATCGGGGAGGTCCGTCTCCACATGGGCGATTTGGAGGCAGCAGAAGAAGCCTTCAACCGAGCCTTCGAGCTTGGATACGACCCTCAGCCCGGCGGGGCGCTTCTACTCCTCGCTCGCGGTGAGGTGGACGACGCCGCCAGGGTCATCGCGGCAGCCGTGTCCCCGGACAACACAGATTCGGGTCACGGTCTGCTCAGGGAGGCCCAACTCCTCCCCGCCCAGGTGGAGATCGCCTTGGCAGCCGACGATCTCGAGACCGCCCAAACCGCTACGGAACGGTTGGAGGAGATTGCGGCGACTTATGAGAGCAACTCACTCCACGCCGCGGCCTGGACCGCCAGGGGTGCCGTGGAGCTGAGCCAGGACGAGCCGTTGGCCGCGGCACGCTCACTGGACAAGGCTTGGCGGCAGTGGCAGCAGATAGACCTCCCCTTCGAGAGCGCTCGGTCCCGAGAGCTCTTGGGGCGGGCACGCGCCGCTGCCGGGGACGGGACCACCGCCAAGCTGGAGCTGCGGGCCGCTCGCTCGGTCTATCAGCGTCTGGGTGCTGCCCTCGACCTGGCGCGGATCAACGACCGCCTCGGTGAGGAGCCGTCCCTCGAGGGAGGTGACCGCGTGATAAAGACCTTCATGTTCACCGACATCGTCAGCTCCACGGATCTGGTGAGCCTCATAGGTGACGACGCCTGGGAGGAGCTTCTCCATTGGCACGATCGACAGCTACGCGCCGCCTTGGCGGATCACGGCGGGGAAGAGGTCCGCCACACAGGTGACGGGTTCCTGATGACTTTCGAGCGGCCCGCAGATGCCGTGGAGTGTGCAGTCGCCATTCAGCGCAACCTCGCCAAGCATCGCCGCGAGCACGGCTTCGCGCCCTGGGTGAGGATCGGCATGCACGTCGCCGCAGCAACCCGCCAGGGAACCGATTACGCCGGCCAGGGAGTGCACGTTGCCGCCCGTGTCAGCGACCTCGCCGATCGCGAAGAGATCGTCATCACCAGCGCTGTTGCCGAGGGAGCGGGAACGATGCGCTTTCAGGTCTCCGAGCCCCGCGCGGTGACACTCAAGGGCATCGGCGACCCAGTCATGATTCACACCGTCCAGTGGCGCTAGCAGTTCCCCCGATTTCCCCGCCGCCTTCCCCCCTTTTCGCGCACGAAACGGTTCGCTTTTGACGCTGTCCGTGCACCAGAAACGGGCCGCTTTTGACGCTGTCCGTGCGCCAGAACGGGCCTCTCAGATGTCGTAG
>CAZKFU010000175.1:0-3466 GCA_964552165.1 uncultured Acidimicrobiaceae bacterium | reverse complement strand
CTTCGACGTCGTTCCGCGTGCTCTCGGCACTGCGTTCACCGACGAGTGGGAGCGTCGAGCGGATGAGGCTGGAAGTGAAGCCGACCGCCTCCAAGCAGAAATGATGTTGGCCATCCAGCAGGAAAGGTTCGGAGAAATGGTGCCGTTCACCGGGCAGACCGCAGGGCTGATCAGCGAGGTTCTTCCCGCCGGCGAAATCGTCCACCGGTTGATCGTGGAGGCGGAGGGCACGTTGCGCCGAGCCAGCGGCCTTCTCGAGTAACGCTCACGGGACCTGCCGCCTTGTGGCATCCGCTGGGGCCATGAACTGTTCTTACGTGGATCCCGTGCGTCCAGTTTTGGTGGACGCAAGGCGGGTGAGCAGTCCGCCGACATGACGCGGACAGGCCCGACGTCAGAGACCGTGGGCTCGCCGAGATGGCGGAAAAGCCCTGGCTCACAACCTCGCCAGCACTCGCATCGGATTCGAGACCATCTTCCCCGATTCGACACGAAGATCGGGTCTGAGCCTCGACGACATCACCACTTTCGCCCCCGCAGTCGACTAGGCCGCCACCATCACAACACTCACCAAGCTCGGCTGGACCAACGGATCAGTGGGAAGACTGGGTCGTTCCTGACCCTCTTCCTCGACCCCGACTGGGTGGCGGAGAACCTCTCGACCCAACCGAAACGCAGCGACTGATACTGCGCCTGGTCCCGGGGCTATGTTCACGCGCAACCAGGCGTTAACGCGGCAAATCCCGGGGCTGCCACGAGATTCATATGGTCGCATTCGACACCGGCGCACGCCCAAGGATTGCCCGGCACTCTCACCGGCCTGGCCCCGGGACGAGCCTTAGCCTGGGTCGACCCTATCTGCCGAAAGGTCGTTCGCCTGGGGGAAACTAGGTGGCAAACGACAGCGGCGCTCAAATCGGCCCGAGTGTGCACTCGCTCAGCTAGATACCCCTGCTAAGCGGTCAGATGATGCACCGAAGCGTTTGACACCTGTCCCCGGTCGACCGTCGCCTACCCGAGCGTGTACACCGAGCGCAGCTCGTCGGCGAAGTAGGCGGTGGGCATCAGCACCTGGGCGCCCCTTGGGGTGCGGTAGTTGCGGACCCCGATGGCGAACCTGGCGACGCTCGATTGTGAGATCCCCCGGTACTTCCACGCCGCCGACACCGCCGACCCGAACGACCAGTTCGAGTCGACGCGAACCGAGCTCGTCGCCGCCGACAAGGCGTTGGCCAGCGAGGTTGGCGACCCGAACCCGGACGCCTTTCCCGCCAGCTGGAACAAAACGTCCTGCTGGCGTCTCTGCCGGCCAAAGTCAGACCCTCCCACCGCCTGCCATTCCTCCCCGATCAGCTGCTCCAGGTGCCGCGATCGCACCCAGGCCAGGGTCGTCGCCCCGTCGGCGTTCTGGCACCCGGCGCCGATGTCGAGATGAGCCTTTATGTCGCGGCTCGGGTGGTCAACACAGATCCTGGTCCCCCCCAAGGCGTTGACCACCGACACGAACCCGTCGAAGTTGATGCGGACGACATGGTCGATGGGGATACCCGTGTAGTCCTCGACGAGGATCGCCATCAGCTCCAGGCTCGAAGCCGCCCCCGAGCACCCCACCAAGCCCTCGTTGATGCGGGTGAAGGTCGATCGGCACCTATTCCAGACGTAGAGATCCCGTGGGATCGACACCATGATCGGGTTACCACCCGCCGTGGGCTGGAGGGCGAGGATGATGGCGTCGGCTCGGACGCCCGAGGCGTCGGTCCCCACCATGAGGTACGAGTTGAAGACGCCGTTGGCGATCGGCGCCCCAAAGACATAGGGGTTGAACGCCCTGGGGTCGAAGGCGTCGAGGTCGTAGTCGGTGGAGAGGTCGGCCAGGGTGAGGAGATCCTCATCGCCGGGGATCGGCAGCGGCTCCACGAACTCCCACCCGGTGACAGGGGGGGTGGTGGCGTCGATCTCGGCGCGGGCAGCGTCGGGGTCGAAGTCCTCGGTGGCGATGGCGTCGACCGCCGACCACAGGCTGACCGTGAGGAACGACCCCACACCAAGGACGACGCCGAGCAGCACGGCCACCAGACCGCGCCAGGGATGGAACAGGTAGTACCGGATCAGCGCCAAGTCCCTCACCTGCCGAAATGCTAGGACAGCCCTAGCTTACGGCCCTGGCTCTCCTCAGCCTTCGATGGAGAGGGGATCGCCGCTCATGATCCAGGCATCGGACGTGCCACAGTCGCCCTTGGGATCGGTGATGGGGGCATTCCCACCTCCGACTTCGAGCGTGTCGCCCTCCACGGCGACGATGTTGCCGTCGAAGTCGTAGATCGTCAGCGGGTTGGCCCGCGCCGTGTAACCAAACGGCCACACCGGGACAACACGCTCCCCGGTGCCGGCGGCGCTTCCAAAGTAGGCGCACCGGAGCTCGGGGTCGAAGGCGAGGACGAATCGCCCCAGGGCCGCCATCCCTCCGCCGCTCCGCGTTGAGGCGGTCCGTATGTCCACGTCGCCGGGCACCGCAGGCACCGGTGGGGGAAGCTCGGCAAGGGTCCCCGCCACCATCTCGATGTAGGCCTGCAGCTCTACACGCTCCCCGAACTCGGCGGCGATGAGAGACCGGGTTTGCTCGTCGATTTCATCGACGAAGACCGCCACCCGGTTCCCCAGGGTGTCGACCCCCCAACCGTCGGTGGACAGTGGTCCACCAGACGAGGTGTGGTAAGCGGAAAGGCCATTGGCGGCCTCGAGCAGATCGGCCTCGGAGAAGCGGGCACCGCCGGCGACACAAATGGTGGCTCCCCCCGTGGCCTCGGCGAGCGCCAACCGGTGGGCCTCCACGTCGTCGCCGACAAACCAAGCCGTCATCACTCGGGTCTGCTTGTCCCACCAGGTGCCTGCGAATTCGGAGGTGTGCTCCTCGCCGTAGGTGGTGATGGCCTCGACCACCGCGTCTGGTGGGTTGAGATTGGGTGTTCCCTCGATGTCGGGGCACAGCGAGGAGAAGTGGGGTTCTTGGGCGAACTCGTCGGAGACGTCCTCGGTGGGCTGGGAGGCGACCAGCCTGGCCCCGTCGTAAGTGCCGGTCACCCGGACCACCGACCCGGTGGGGAGCCCGGCGAGCCCCTCGACCATGACCCCGGGGCATGGCTGAGCCCATCCCGGCGGGCAGAGCTCGATGAGGCCGTCGGTGGTGACCGTCGGCGACCCGGTGAGGACGATGTCGACACCCGGACCCGAATTCGGTGGGGATGGTGTGGTGGCCGAGGAGGTTGTGACGTCACCGCCAGGGGGGTCGCTCGGTGCCGGGAGGCCACAGGCGGCGACCAGCCCCAGAGCGAGGATCGAAACCACTGCTCTCATGTGCTTGAGACGCCACGGCCGCCCGGTACGGTTCCCCGACGCCGCTACCCTGCGCTCACGTGCCGGCTCTACCTCACATCGCATCGGGGAAGGTGCGGGAGATCTACGAGAT
>CAZKFU010000174.1:1351-3467 GCA_964552165.1 uncultured Acidimicrobiaceae bacterium | reverse complement strand
TCCAGCGGGGGGATGTGATCATCGTCGCAGGGGACACTCGACAGGTCGAGCGGTTTTCCGAGCTCTCCCAACTGACACAGTCCCGAGCGATCTCCACTTCGGGCTGAGGATCTTTCCAACTCCATCAACATCGCGTTCTGTCTCGAAGCGCCGACGTCAAGAACGCATATAGCCCCTGATCGACCGTCATCCGTGCGACTACAAGCTGCGGAATGGACGTGATTGTCGTGGTGGCTGTTCTCGCCTTCTTTGCGGTCGCGGCCGGATACGTGCTGTTTTGCGAAAAGGCGGTCGGGTCTGGCGATTCTCCCTCGGGAGGGCTAGGGAGGTCGGCCGGCTCATGATCGAGAACCTGGTCGGCTTGATCGTGGGCTTTGCGCTGTTGATCTACCTGTTTGCTGCGCTGCTGTACGCGGATCGGTTGTGATGACAGCCGAACAGTGGATCATCCTCGCCGGGCTGATGGGCCTTGTATTGATCATCGCCCCTCCCTTGGGCCGATACATCGCAGCGGTGCTGGGAGTCGGCCCAGCCCCAGGCGACAGCATCTTCTCACCGGTTGAGCGCCTGGTGTACCGGCTGGTGGGAGTCGACGGCGAACACGAGCAGCGGTGGACGGGATACGCATTGTCGCTGCTTGCCTTCAGTGTGGTTTCAGTCCTCGGCCTCTATGGGTTACTTCGGCTACAGGGCTCGTTGTCGTTCAATCCCACCGGCGCGCCGGCGGTCGACCCGTGGCTCGCCTTCAACGTGGCCGTTTCGTTTGTCACCAACACCAACTGGCAGAACTACGGCGGGGAGGCAACCCTCTCGCACCTGTCCCAAGTGGTGGGCCTGGTCACCCAGAACTTTGTGTCGGCGGCCGTCGGACTGGCCGTGATGGGAGCCCTGATCCGGGGCCTGGCACGAGCGCGTGGTGACACAGTCGGCAACTTCTGGGTGGACCTCACTCGGCTCACCACCAGATTGCTCCTCCCGCTGAGCCTCCTCCTGGCCGTAGCGTTGGTCTCCCAAGGGGTGATCCAGAACACCACCGGTTTTCAGGAGGTGCACACGCTGGAAGGCGCCCACCAGATGATCCCGGGGGGTCCGGTGGCATCCCAGGTGGCCATCAAGCAGCTCGGCACCAACGGCGGCGGGTTCTTCAACGCCAACTCGTCCCACCCCTTCGAAAACCCGACCGGGATCAGCAACCTCCTCGAGCTGGCAGCGATCCTGCTCATCCCGTTCGCTGCTCCGTTCACGTACGGGAAGATGGTCGGCCGGCGGCGACAGGGATGGGCTGTGTTCTGGGCCATGCTCCTCCTCTGGTTGGCGGCCACCGGGATCGCCGTAGTCGCCGAGGAGGGAGGCAATCAGGCGCTGGCGACCTATGGAATCGACCAGACGGTGAGCCAGGTCTCGCTGGGAGGCAACATGGAAGGAAAGGAGGTCCGTTTCGGGCCGGGGCTCTCGGCGGTGTGGGCCGCAGCCACCACTGGAGCTTCCAACGGTTCGGTCAATTCGATGCACGGCTCCTACACGGCGATTGCTGCCACCGTCACTCTCTCCAACATGCTCCTCGGCGAGGTGAGCCCGGGAGGCGTGGGGGTGGGGCTGGCCGGAATGCTGATCTTTGTCATCCTGACCGTGTTCATCGCCGGACTGATGGTGGGCCGTACTCCCGAGCTGCTCGGTAAGCGGATCGAGGCTTCCGAGATGAAGCTGGCCACCATGTATCTCCTAGCCATGCCGGTGATGGTGCTGGGGATCGCCGGACTCGCAGTTCTCCTACCGGAAGCTCTGGCTGCCCGCACCAATCCTGGTCCGTGGGGTCTGGCCGAGATCCTTTACGGGGTGGCGTCACCGGCCAACAACAACGGTTCAGCGTTCGCCGGACTCTCCTCCAACACCCCGTTTCTCAACATCGCCCAGGCCCTGGCGATGCTGGTGGGCCGGTTCTTCCTCATCATCCCGGTGCTGGCGATCGCCGGTTCGCTGGTCCGAAAGCAACCCTCCGCGACCACAGAAGGCTCCTTTCCCACTGACAGCCCCCTCTTCGTGGGTCTCCTCATCGGGGTGATCGTGATCGTGGCCGGACTGACTTTCTTCCCGGTCTTGTCGCTGGGACCGATCG
>CAZKFU010000174.1:0-1251 GCA_964552165.1 uncultured Acidimicrobiaceae bacterium | reverse complement strand
CTGTGGACGAGTCGGCCGTCACCGGCGAGTCGGCGCCGGTGATCCGCGAGTCGGGCGGCGACCGGTCGGCGGTCACCGGGGGAACCAAGGTGCTGTCCGATGAGATCGTGGTCCGGATCACCGCCCAGCCGGGGGCAACCTTCCTCGACCGGATGATCTCACTCGTAGAAGGGGCAGAGAGGCAAAGAACCCCCAACGAGATCGCCCTCAACATATTCCTCGCCGGCCTCACCATCATCTTCCTGCTGGTCACCGTTTCCCTCCAGCCGTTCGCCATCTATTCGGGTGCTGAACAGGACATGCTGGTTCTGGTCGCCCTGTTGGTGACGCTCATCCCCACCACCATCGGCGCCTTGCTCTCCGCTATCGGCATCGCTGGTATGGACCGACTCATCCAGGCCAACGTCCTGGCGATGAGCGGACGGGCGGTGGAGGCGGCGGGAGACTGTTCCACGCTCCTCCTCGACAAGACAGGCACCATCACCCTCGGCGACCGTCAGGCGCAACAGTTCGAACCGGCGCCGGGTGTCAGCGAGTGGGAACTTGCCGAGGTGGCCCAACTAGCCAGCCTCGCAGACGAGACACCGGAGGGCCGCTCCATCGTCGTGTTGGCCAAAGAACGGTTCGGGTTCAGGGGCAGGGAGCTGACCGGCGCCATCCTGGTGCCCTTCAGCGCCCACAGCCGGATGAGCGGAGTCGACATCGCCGGTCGCCGAATCCGCAAGGGAGCGGCGGACGCAGTGACCCGGTGGGTGGAGGAGCAGGGTGGCTTCGTTGCCGCGGAGGTGACGAAGACGGTCTCACGCACCGCTTCGGAAGGCGCTACTCCCTTACTCGTGGCTGAGGGACTCCAGGTGATGGGCACCGTGGTGCTCAGAGACGTGGTGAAGGCCGGGATGGCCGACCGGTTCCAACAGCTGCGTCGGCTTGGGATCCGAACCGTGATGATCACGGGCGACAACCCTCTCACCGCGGCTGCCATCGCCGAGGTAGCCGGCGTCGATGACTATCTCGCTGAGGCCACCCCGGAGGACAAGATGGAGCTGATCCGTCGTGAGCAGGCCGGAGGCCGGTTGGTGGCCATGACGGGGGACGGCACGAACGATGCTCCCGCCCTCGCCCAGGCCGACGTAGGGGTGGCGATGAACACCGGGACCATGGCGGCCAAAGAGGCAGGGAACATGGTTGACCTCGATTCCAACCCCACCAAGCTGATCGAGATTGTTGAGATCGGCAAGCAGCTGCTGATTA
>CAZKFU010000173.1:0-3497 GCA_964552165.1 uncultured Acidimicrobiaceae bacterium | reverse complement strand
CTCGCCCCTCGCCCGAGAGAATCTTTTGGGTGGCGGAGGCGCTGCGCAGGGGGGTGGCCATCGAGGCTGTTGCCGCCGCCTCGTACCTGGATCCGTGGTTCGTTGGCCAAGTTGCGGAGATAGTCGACATGAGGCTCAGGATCGAGAGATCGCCCATCTCTGCAACGCTCATCCGTGACGCCAAGAGGCTCGGCTTCTCCGACGCTCAACTCGGCTTCCTCTGGGGGGTGACCGAGCACGAGGCGAGGCAGTCGCGCCTGAGGCAGGGGATCGCCACCACCCACAAGACAGTCGACACCTGCGCCGCCGAGTTCGTCGCGGCAACGCCTTATCTGTACGGCACTTTCGAGGATGAGAGCGAGGTGCCCCCGGCGACCAAGCCGCGGGTGGTGGTTCTCGGCTCTGGGCCCAACCGGATCGCTCAAGGCATCGAGTTCGACTACTGCTGCGTGCAGGCATCGCTGGCGCTCAGGGACGCCGGATACGAGACGGTGATGGTCAACTGCAACCCGGAGACGGTCTCGACCGACTACGACACCTCGGACCGGCTCTATTTCGAGCCGTTGACCACCGAGGACGTCCTGGCGGTCGTGGACGCGGAGAAACCGGACGCCGTGATCGTCCAGCTGGGCGGCCAGACACCGCTCAATCTTGCGGCTCCGCTCGAGGCAGCCGGGGTTCGTATCGCCGGGACAGCCCCGGCGGCAATCGATCTCGCCGAGGATCGCGAGCAGTTCTCCGAGCTGTGCCGCAACCTGGGGATCAACCAGCCCGCGGCGGGGATAGCCCGCTCCGCCGCCGAGGCGGAGCAGGTTGTGGACCTGGTGGGGTTACCGGTCATGGTCCGGCCTTCCTACGTACTCGGCGGGCGGAGAATGAGGGTGGTCTACACCTTCGACGAGCTGGCCGACTACGTGAGGGAGGTCTACGGCGAGGCCGACCCCGAGGTGACCGGCGCCCCGATTCTCATCGACCGATTCTTGGAGGCGGCGACCGAGGTCGATGTCGACGCGGTCTTCGACGGAAGCGAGTTGCTGATCGGCGGGATCATGGAGCACGTCGAGGAGGCAGGCATTCACTCCGGAGACTCAGCATGCGTGACTCCTCCACCGACGCTATCGGAGGAGGCCTCGAAGCAGATCACCGACGTCACACTGAGCCTCGCAGAGGCGCTCGAGGTTCGGGGCCTCATCAACATCCAGTTCGCAGTCAAGGGCGATGAGGTCTTCGTGCTCGAGGCGAATCCGCGGGCCAGCAGGACCGTCCCTTTCATATCCAAGGCACGGGCGATACCACTCGCCAGGATCGCGGCCCGCATCATGATGGGCGCCTCGATCTCAACGCTCCGGGCGGAGGGACTTGTCCCCGAGTTGAGCGAGCCCGACTTTGTGGCGGTCAAGGAAGCCGTCCTTCCGTGGGACCGGTTCCCTGAGGAGGACTCGGTGCTGGGACCTGAGATGAAGGCCACCGGCGAAGTCATGGGGATCGGTGCCGACTTCGGCATCGCCTACGCCAAGGCGTTGCTCAGCGCCGGCCACACATTTCCCGACCGTGGCCGGGTGTTCCTCTCGCTGGCCGACCGGGACAAAGCCGTGGGTCTGGCGGTGGCGCAGGCGTTCACGATGCTTGGCTACGAGCTCGCCGCCACGGCAGGCACCGCCCGCTACCTTCGGCACCACGCCATCGCCACGGAGCCGGTGAGCAAGGTCGGTGAAGGGCCCCGGACTGCAGTGGACCGGATCAACGACGGTGAGATCGTCATGGTGGTCAATACCCCGCGCGGAGGGCGGGCGCGCAGCGACGGTCGACTCATCCGTGCCGCCGCCCGGCGACATGGGGTGCTTTGCGTCACCACCATCCAGGGAGCGCTGGCGATCGCCCGCAGCCTGCGGGCAGGGCCTGGCGCCGTGAACCGACCAAGGAGCCTCCAGGAATGGCATCGCTCGATCTGAGGACGCGCCTCGGGCCTTTGGAGCTGGCGACTCCTCTGATCGCCGCCTCCGGGACGGTGGGCAACGTGTGGGAGTGGGCCACAGTCGCCGATGCCTCGCTCTACGGCGCCGCCGTCGCCAAATCGGTATCCATGGAGCCATGGGAGGGGCGCCCACCACCTCGACTGGCTCCGACGGCCGCGGGAATGCTCAACGGCATTGGGATCCAGAACCCGGGTCTCGACGCCTGGACCTCCGAGGTTGTCCCGCGTCTCGGCGGCATCGGAACCCAGGTCTGGGGATCGGCGGTGGGGCACACCGCCGATGAGTTCGCCAAGGTGGCTGCCGGTCTCGAGTCGGTCGGCGTGACCGCGGTCGAGATCAACCTGTCCTGTCCCAATCTCGATACCGGGATCGTTTTCGGCACCGACCCCCGGTTGGCGGCGGAGGTGGTGGCCGCCGTTCGCCACGCAACCGATGGCCCCGTTGGCGCCAAGCTGGCTCCCGACTCTCCCAGCATCGTCGAAGTGGCGGCAGCCTGCGCGGACGCCGGCGCCGACTGGGTCACCGCCATCAACACGGTGCGGGGCATGGGGTTGGATGGGCAGGGGCGACCGCTCCTCTCCGGGTTGATTGGTGGCTACAGCGGGCCAGGGATCAAGCCCATCGCCCTCCGCTGCGTCTATGAGATCAAGAACGCGCTTCCCGACCTGCCGGTGCTCGGCTGCGGAGGGGTGACGGGTGGTGTCGATGTTCTCGAGTTCCTGGCGGTGGGGGCGGCGGCGGTTGGGGTGGGGACCCTTCATCTCGCCGAGCCCCGCGCCGGAAAACGGCTCCTGGCCGAGATGCAGAGGTCATTGAGGCGCCAAGGGCGGGTCGCGGTGGCGGACGCGATCGGGATCTTATGAGTCGGATATACGTGGCTCTCGACATGCGGTCCGCCGAGGAGGCGGTGCGGATGGCGCGGCCCCTGGCCGACGAGGTCGCCGGCTTCAAGATCGGCCTCGAGCTGTTGATGGGGCCCGGGCCCGGTGTCGTCACCGCCATCGGCGCCTTGGGGCGCCCCGTATTCGTCGACGCCAAGCTCCACGACATCCCCAACACGGTTCGTGGTGCTGCGCGGCAGCTGGGGTCCCTGGGGGCGCGATGGGTTACCGCACACTCTTCGGGGGGGGTGGAGATGCTGCAGGCCGCGGTGGACGGCCTCGCCGACGGCTCCTCGGGCAACGAGTCGGGGATTCTGGCGATCACCGTTCTGACCAGCCTTGGCGAGACCGAGTTGGCAGCTATCGGCGTGGGACGCACCGTCGGAGCGCAGGTGGCACGCATGTCGCGGCTGGCAGCCGGGGCGGGCGTCGCCGGGCTGGTGTGTGCGGTGCGCGAGCTCGGAGATGTCGCCCAGACAGCCCCGGGCCTCGTTCGAGTCGTTCCCGGAGTGCGCCCGACCGGCCACGACCCAGATGACCAGCAGCGGGTCGCCACGCCCGAAGAGGCGGTGCGCCGAGGTGCCGACTACGTCGTCGTGGGAAGGCCGATCACCCGCGCCACCGACCCGCTCTCAGCGTT
>CAZKFU010000172.1:0-3501 GCA_964552165.1 uncultured Acidimicrobiaceae bacterium | reverse complement strand
TCGGCGTATGTGGGCTCGGCGTCGCTTCCCTGGAGGAAGGCCGTGGCGACGCCGGCGAGCACAACCACCCCGGCGGCAGCGCCGAGCATGATCGCCCACGGCTTCCGTGCCGGGGCAGGGTCGGGGGGCAGGGCTTCGAGGGACATGTGCACTCCGGGACGTTACGGGCGGCTACTCCGCCGAATGGGGCTCATGCCTCATCGGCTCGAGCGAATCAGTTCCTTAGCTTAGGGGTGAAGGGCGAGATCCAACACCTGGCCGATATTGGTGACCAGGTGGAACTCGATCTGGTCCCGCACAGACTCGGGGAGATCATCGAGATCGATTTCGTTGCGCTCTGGAAGGACCACCTCGCTGAGCCCTGCGCGGTGTGCAGCCAGCACCTTCTGCTTGATCCCGCCCACTGGGAGAACCTTTCCCGAGAGGGTGATCTCACCGGTCAACCCGACCTCGGGTCGGACCAGACGACCCGACAGAAGCGACACCAACGCCGTGGTCATGGTGATCCCGGCGCTGGGGCCATCCTTGGGTACCGCACCAGCGGGCACGTGGAGGTGGATCTGATGCGCGGTCTCGCCGATGCCGAGAGCAGAGGCATTGGCCTCCACATACGAGAGGGCGATACGGGCTGACTCCTTCATCACGTCACCGAGCTGTCCGGTAATGGTGAGACCGGGGTCTCCGGGCTTCGAGGTGGCCTCGATGAAGAGGACATCACCGCCGGCGCCTGTCACCGCGAGGCCCGTGGCCACGCCCGGGATGTCGGTGCGGTCCTTGGCCTCGTCCTTCCACACCCGAGGCTTCCCAAGGTAGTCGAGAAGCGAGTCGGGGCCGATCCTGACCGGGGTCTCGCCATCGCCGCGGGCGATGGCGGTCGCCGCCTTGCGCGCCAGCTTGCCCAGCTCACGCTCCAGGTTGCGGACACCCGCTTCGCGCGTGTACCGATCAACGACCGAGTACAGCGCGTCGTCCTCGACCTCCATCTCCTCGGGCTCGATACCAGCTTCCCGCAGCTTGCGCGGCAACAGGTGATCCCGGGCAATGTCGACCTTCTCCATGTCTGTGTATCCGTCGATGCGGATCACCTCCATCCGATCGAGCAGCGCCGCCGGGATGGTCTCCACCACGTTGGCGGTGGCGATGAACAGGATGTCCGACAAGTCGAGATCGACCTCCAGATAGTGGTCTCGGAAGGTGTGGTTCTGGGCAGGGTCGAGCACCTCGAGAAGAGCCGAAGACGGGTCTCCTCTCCAATCGTTCCCGACCTTGTCGACCTCGTCGAGTAGGAACACCGGATTCATGGTCTCGGACTCGGTAAGGGCCCGCACCACCCTCCCCGGGCGCGCTCCTACGTAGGTCCGGCGGTGGCCCCTGATCTCTGCCTCGTCGCGGACGCCGCCCAGGGCGACGCGGACGAACCTACGGCCCAACGCCCTGGCCACCGACTCGCCAAGCGATGTCTTCCCAACTCCGGGAGGGCCGACCAGCAAGAGGGTGGCGCCGGCGCTGCGCTCGTTGACCGTGTCGAGGCCCCGCTCGGAGCGAAGCTTACGGACGGCGAGATGCTCGACGATCCGCTCTTTCACGTCCTGGAGCCCGGTGTGATCGGCATCGAGAACCGCCCACGCCTCATCGAGATCGAGCTTGTCATCGGTGCTCTTCTCCCAGGGCACGTCGAACATGGTGTCGAGGTAGGTGCGAACCCACGAGTGCTCCGGCGACTGATCCGACATACGCTCGAGGCGGTCGATCTCCCTCGTGATGGCCTCGGCCACCTTCTCCGGGAGTTGGCGCTCCTCGAGCTTGGCCCGGTACTCGCCGGCGACATCGGTCTCGTCGCCAAGCTCGCGCTTTATGGAGTCGAGCTGCTGGCGCAGAAGATACTCGCGCTGGTTCTTGTCGATCCGCTCCGCGGCATCCTCGCGAACGCGCTTTCGGAGCTCGAGGTCGGCGAGCACCTCCCTCATCCACCCCATCAGCTTTCCCATTCGCTCGCGGATGTCGAGCGTCTCCAGGACCTCCACCTTCTGGGACAGCGTCAGGTCGGGTGAGTAGACGGCCAGGTCTGCGAGCTGGCTCGGGTTGTCGATGGCGAGGATGCGCTCGGCGACACCGGCCATTCCACGCATGTCGAGAACCTCGTTGATGACCGCCCGGTACTCGGCGACCAGCTCATCGAGGAGGGGGTCGGCGTAGACATCAGCTTCCGGGTAGGCCTCGGCTTCGACCCACAGAGCGCCGTTCTCATCCGTGGAACCGGCTCCGACCCGGGCTCGGGCCACCCCCGACACCACCACGTTGCCGTCATCGTCGGCCTCGGCGATATCGGCGACTGTTCCCACCTTGGCATACACATCGTCGACCCGGGGGACAAGCAGCAGCCGTCCCCCCGATCTCGCACTGGCCTCGACGGCGGCGCGGCCCTCGGGGGTCTCGAGGCGGAGAGTCACCATCATGTGGGGAAAGACCACCCCATTGCGAAGGGGCAGGACGGGTAGCGTGAGCTCGGTCGTGTCTGGCATGACTCCTCTAACACCTCCTGCGGCAGCCTGATTCCATATCGACCCAAATCTTAGCTCTATCGGCTCAGATCAATTTAGGTGCAATACTATAGACCCTGGGCGACGAGCGGACCGACTACTGTGTCCCGCCATGACACAGAGGAGCGGCGCCGAGGCGCTGACCGCGTTCGCCGTGATGCTGCTCTTGGGCCTCGGCTTGTGGGCCGTTGCCGGCGGGGGTGATGGCGGCGGCGGTGACACCTCCCCCACGACGATCCCGGTGGACACCGAGGCCGCGGCCCGGGGAGAGGTGATCGCCACCGATGCCGGATGCACCGCCTGTCACACCACCGACGGGATCCCGCTCACCGGGCCCACCTGGAAAGGACTGGCGGGGAGCAGCCGGCCGCTGGAGTCCGGTGAGAGCGTCATCGCCGACTTCGACTATCTGGTCCTGGCCATCACCGACCCGGCGGCCGAGGTGGTGGAGGGCTATCCGGGCACCGTGATGCCCGACAACTACTCCTCGATCCTGACCGCCGAGGAGATCGCCGATCTGGTGGCTTTCATCCAGTCCCTCTCCGGCTGAGATCACCCGCTTCACGGCGATTCGTTGATACGAAAATATGACATAACCCGACTCAACTTCTAAGATACCTCCCAAGGCTTTTCATGACCACGATGGAGGTAGACAGATGGCACGCGCAGTCGGAATCGACCTGGGCACGACCAACAGCGTGATAGCGGTTCTCGAAGGTGGCGATCCAGTGGTCATCGCCAATGCCGAGGGCAACCGCACCACGCCCTCGGTCGTAGCCTTCAAGGACGGTGATGTACTCGTCGGCGAGGTGGCGAAGCGCCAGTCGATCACCAACCCCGACAGAACCGTCAGATCGGTGAAGCGACAGATGGGGACCGATTGGTCGATCACCATCGATGACAAGAGCTACACCGCCCAGGAGATCTCGGCCCGCATCCTGATGAAGCTCAAGCGCGACGC
>CAZKFU010000171.1:2247-3503 GCA_964552165.1 uncultured Acidimicrobiaceae bacterium | reverse complement strand
CGGATCCACCAGGTGGCGTAGGTGGAGAACTTGAAGCCCTTCCGCCAGTCGAACTTCTCCACGGCGCGGATGAGGCCGAGGTTCCCCTCCTGGATCAGGTCGAGGAAATCGATTCCCGAGGTGTTGGCGTAACGGCGGGCGTTGGCGACCACCAACCTGAGGTTCGCGGTGAGGAAGCCATCCTTGGCGTTGATCCCGCGCCGCATTTGGCGGCGAAGCTCCATCTCTTCCTTCTTGCCCTTGTAGTCGCCCTTCTCCAGGCGCTCGGCGGCCTCCTCGCCGGCCTCGATCCGCTGGGCGAGCTCGACCTCCTGCTCGGCAGTGAGCAAGTCGTACTCACCGATCGCCGTCAGATACTGGGAGACGAGGTCGGTGGTGAGCCGTCCGCGCTCATCGGTCAGCTTGCTGGGCAGGCGCGGGCGCGGCTTGTCGTTCTTTTGATTGCGCGTTTCGGTCGCGGCCATAAAAACTCAGATCCTCCGTGGGGCTGGCAACACTTGGGGCGACAACCCCAGCGTCCCACTATGACACAAGACGCCGGTTTTGTGAACCCCCCAGTTTCAGCAGGTACAACGCTTCAAGAGCCCACCTGGATTCCCGCAAGCAACTCCTGGATCGGAGCGAATCCAGGGTCACAGTGCTACGAAACCGAGAATACGAAGACCGTCGTCATCGAAGATGTCGAGTGTCCGCTCACCGTCGGTCTCGCCCAGCTGGTAGGTCGCCGCCCGCACCAGAAGCTCGACATACCGAGCCTCCTGATCCATGACCTCCGGGTCGGGGCACACCATCCTGGTACCGCCCGGTGCATTCACCGTGATCGACCCGTTGTCGACCCGGTAAGCGGTCACATATCGGTTGCACCCTCCGGAACCGGTCAAGTCCTCATCCTCACCAAAGACGGCTGTCACCTCGCTGTCGAGCACCACCGAGCGAGAGCCATCACCAAGATTGAAGGAGGTGAGTAGCCATGAGGTACCCGCCAAGCCCTGGGAAACTACGTCGGCGGCGATGACGAGCCGACCCTTGGTCCAGAGCTCCAGCCCGGAATCGGTCGAATGGAGCGCATCGACGCCCGCCAGCAGCTCGAGGAACATCACCTCTTGCATCATGTGATCCTCGGGACCGGCCATGAGCGTGTTGGCGAGAGGCCCGAACCCCGAGCCCTCCAATGTCCCGTAGTACCGATTGACCCCGCTCGAGCCAGAGACGCGATCCTCCTCGATCTCGATCGTCAACGAGGTTCCCTCGAGGGG
>CAZKFU010000171.1:0-2237 GCA_964552165.1 uncultured Acidimicrobiaceae bacterium | reverse complement strand
CTTTCTCCAGGAGGGCGACTCGAAAGGATCCCTCGACAGTCATATGGCTTAGCTCCAATGCGAGAAAGCGATCGTACCCAGCGGCACAGCGGCCAAACCGGCCTACCGTGATCTCGATGGCCAACCGTCTCGCCTCCGCGGCCTCCCCTTACCTCCTGCAGCATTCCGACAATCCGGTCGACTGGTGGGAGTGGGGCGATGAAGCGTTCGCCGAGGCCAAGCGACGTGACGTCCCGGTGCTGCTCAGCGTCGGCTACTCGGCGTGCCACTGGTGTCACGTGATGGCGCACGAGTCGTTCGAGGATCCTGAGACAGCAGCCGCCATGAACGAGATGTTCGTCAACATCAAGGTCGACCGGGAGGAGCGCCCCGATGTCGACTCCGTGTACATGGAGGCGGTCCAATCGATGACAGGTCAGGGTGGCTGGCCGATGACGGTCTGGCTGACACCTGACGGCGCCCCCTTCTTCGCGGGGACCTATTTCCCTCCGCAGGATCGCCACGGGTTGCCATCGTTTCGAAGGGTCTTGACCGCGATGAGCGAGGCATGGCGCAGCCAGCGCCCCGAGGTGAAGGATCAGGCGGCGCGGCTTCTGGAGGCGATCACCAAGTCCATCCCACGCTCGGAGGGTGCCATCGATGACCAGGTGATCTCGGCGGCGGTCGATCGCCTCGAGGACTTGTTCGATCCGCGATTCGGAGGATTTGGAGGCGCTCCCAAGTTCCCCCAACAGCCAGTGCTCGATTTCCTCCTCCGAGCCCGCGGCCTCGACCAGAGCATCAACGCCATGCTCACCACCACCCTGGAGGCGATGGCCCGGGGCGGGATACACGATCAACTCGGAGGCGGCTTTGCCAGGTACTCGGTGGACGAACGCTGGTTGGTCCCCCACTTCGAGAAGATGCTCTACGACAACGCCCAACTGGCGCGCATCTACCTTTGGGCAGGGGTGGAGCTCGACCGTGCCGATTTCAACAAAGTCGCCCGAACCACGGTCGACTATCTCCTCAATGACCTCCGCCATCCTGAAGGTGGCTTCTTCAGTGCCGAGGATGCGGACTCCGAAGGCGTAGAGGGCAAGTTCTACGTGTGGACGCCAGGCGAGATCGAGCAAGCGGTTGGGGCCTCCGACGCCGCCACGGTCGCCTCGGTCTATGGGGTGACCGAGGAAGGCAACTTCGACGGGGCCAACATCCTTTGGCGGGCCACGACCGAGCCGGCCGGGTTCGAGAGAATCAGGAGAAAGCTTCTGGACCACCGAGCCACCCGGGTGCGCCCGGGACTGGATGACAAGGTGATCGCCTCGTGGAACGGGCTTACCATCCTCGCCCTGGCCGAGTCCGGCGCGGTGCTCGGCGAGCAGCGCTATCTCGATGCCGCCATCGCCGCCGCCTCGTTTCTCGAGGCCAACCTCGTCGTCGAGGGCGCTCTGATGCGGTCGTGGCGTGAGGGAACGGTCTCGGTCCCGGGTTTCCTCGACGACCATGCCGCGTTGGCGATGGGGCTGTTTCGGCTCTACTCCGCGACTGGTGACACCCGTTGGTACCGATGGGGGAGCACGTTGGTCGACGAGATCCTTGACAGGTTCAGCGACCCCGATGGCGGGTTCTTCGACACAGCGTCCGACGCCGAGCGTTTGGTGAAGCGTCCCAAGGATCCTGGCGACAATCCTCTGCCATCGGGTAACGCTCTGGCCGCCGAGGCGCTCCTGATGAGAAGTCTCTTCACCGGAAACGGCGGCGACCGTGAGACCGCGGAGAGAGCACTGGCGTCGGTGACACACCTTGGCGATCGCTATCCAGGCATGTTCGGACATCACCTTGGAGTGGCGGCGAGCATGATCATCGGCACCGCCGAGGTTGCCATCACCGGCGAGCAGGCGGCGGCGCTGGCACGGCCTTATTGGAATCGGTATCTCCCCGGTGTCGCCCTGGCCTTCGCAACCGGCGAAGAGCCTGACGTCCCCCTCCTCCACAACCGACATCGACCGGGAGAAACTCTCGCCTACCTGTGCCGTGAGTTCGTTTGCGAAGCCCCCGTGGCCACGGCCGATGCTCTGGAATCGGCGTTGGCCGCTCTGGGTTAGAACCCTTATGAAGCTCAGCCTCAACCACGCCGTCCTCTTCGTCTCGGATCTGGAGACAGCACGCGCCTTCTACACCGACGTCCTCGACTTCGGGGTGACGGCCGAGGTGGGGCCCATGAACGCGGTGTTCCTGGTGGCACCGGGGTCGGA
>CAZKFU010000170.1:0-3532 GCA_964552165.1 uncultured Acidimicrobiaceae bacterium | reverse complement strand
GAGCTACCAGATCCAACAACTCCTCGTCGAAGTAGACCGACTCCCCCCCGGGCATGAGGACGGCGCGATCAGGCGCCAACTCGGCGACAAAGTCGGTGTCGTGGCTGATGAGCACAACGGTGCCCTCGTAGATGGCGAGGGCATCGAGCAGGGCTTCCTTTGCCTGCGGGTCGAGGTTGTTGGTCGGTTCGTCCAGAAGCAACACGTTGGGGCCAGACGCCACCAGCATCGCCAATGCCAGCTTGGTCTTCTCCCCGCCCGAGAGAGTCCCCGCGTCCTGCTCGATCTTGTCGGCGAGCAGGAAATGGCCCAGCAGACCGCGCAGGATCTGATCGGGTTGGGTGCTCGCCTGTCGCATGTGGTCGAGCACGGAGATGGTGTCGAGGACCTGTTCGTGCTCCTGTGCGTAATAGCCCACTCTCGCCCGGTGCCCCAGGCTCACTTCACCCAGATCGGCGCTCTCCACGCCGGCCAGGATCCGGAGCAACGTCGTCTTGCCGGCACCGTTGAGCCCCATGATGAGAAGCCTCTCCCCGCGCTCGACGGCTACCTCGACATCGACAAAGACCAGGTTGTCGCCATACGACTTGGCGAGGTCGATGCCGGCGAGTGGCACCCGGCCCGATGGCTCGGGCTGAGGGAATCTCACCGACACCCTCTTTCCCGATTTCTGCAGGTCGACCAGATCCCGCTTCATGCGCTCAACACGGGTCTCCATCGACCGCGCCACTCTCGCCATCCTCTCGGTCCTCCCTTTGAACCTCCGGATGTTGAACTCGAGTCGAGCGATCGCTTCGTCCTGGTGACGTCGCTCTCGGAGCTTCCGCTCCCGCCTCTTCTCCCTCTCCACGAGGTAATTCGAGTAGTTGCCTCGGTAGGCCTCCAGCTTGGTGTCCTCCAAGGCGAGGATGGTGGTGATTGCCTCGTCGAGAAGCGGCAGGTCGTGGGAGACCATGAGCACCCCACCCGGATAGGTCGAGAGATACCCAACGAGCCATGCCTTGGCGTCCAGATCGAGATGGTTTGTCGGCTCATCGAGAAGCAAGACGTCGCATTGCTCGAAGAGAATCCGCGCCAGCTCGACGCGCCGTCTCTGACCACCCGACATGGTGGCCACCGGCTGGGTGAGCTCCTCGTTGCCGATGCCGAGCGAAGCGGCAATCCTCTTTGCCTCCGCCTCGGCCACGAACCCACCCTGCGCCTCGAACTCGTCGTGGAGTCGGCTGAATCTGTCGATGAGCCGCCCGCGAGCCTCGCCACTGTGTGATTCCATCTGGCGGCGGGTGTGCTCGATCCGGCGTTGCATGGCTGCGATGTCACGCGCCGAGAGGATTCTCTCCAATGCGGTCTCATCCTCTCCCTGCAGCTTGGGAAGTGCCGCCTCTTGGGAGAAGTATCCGATGGTGCCGCTCCGCAGGATCGAGCCCTCGGCGGGCGGAATTTCGCCGGTGAGCGCCTTGAGAAGCGAGGTCTTGCCCGCCCCATTGCGCCCCACGAGCCCGATCTTGTCCCCTGCCTGCACGCTGAAGTCGGCTCCGTCGAGAAGGAGACGGGGCCCGCGTTCAAGACGGAGATCGCGCGCGATGAGCATGGTGTTTCGGGGGGGAGGCCAAAGGATAGGGTCGCCCTCGCTGGTGACGGCCCTGATTTACCTCGCCAGCCTCCTCCCAAGGGCACTCAGGGCGACCGTCAGGTCGCCCTGATTCGTTGGTGGCACCAACTTCTGAGCCGCCTGGTTAGCTTGGCGCCGTGCCCACCCAGACTTTCGAGCACGAAGCCACGTCTGCCTCATCACCGGCCGTGGTCTGGAAAGCACTCCAAGAGGCCGCGACCTGGGAGGCCATACCTGGTGTCGACGCGGTTTCCGACGAACAGCACGACTCCGGAGGACGCCTTGTCGGGTTCAAGTTCGACTCGTTGGTCGCCGGCGCCACCATGCGAGGTGTGGCAACCGTCACCGAGGCCGTTGAAGGGAAGTCGATGACGTTGGAGATCGAGAACGCCGAGATCGGCGCCACCATTCATGTCGAATTGAGCTCGGTCGACAGAGGAACCTCGCTCAGTGTCAGTCTCCAAGCTCGGGGAGTCGGATTGGTCTCGTCCCTTCTCTTCCCTGTGGTGGTCGCCGGGATCAGCACCGGCTTCCCCGAGGCCGTGGAGTCGTTTGCCGCTTCCGCCAGAAAGGCCTAACGGCGGAGCCGGTCAAGAAGGCGAGAACCTGCAAACCTTTTCCCTTCGCCGGTATTACCCGTGTCAGGTTGGGGGATCGTCGACTTTGGCCGACCTCTCAGCCGGGGAACACCCAGCTCTCCCAAGGCTCGCAGGCTCTCGTTGACCGACTTCTACCCCTCTTGTCATCCTCCTATACGTCTCCAGCCCTCCCGGTTTGACCCGACACGTCTTCGGGTACACATTGTCTAAGAGGAGGTTGGAAATGATCCGCACAATCAAGCGACTCCCCTGGATCGTTGCCGGAGTCGGACTCGGGTACCTGCTCGACCCCGTGAGCGGCCGCGGCCGCAGAGCTCGGCTGGGAGATCAGGCTGCGGCACGGATGAGCGACCTGATGGAAACCATCGGCAAGAAGGCGCGATATGAGGCCGGGCGAGCAAAGGGCGCAGCCCACGAGATGCTGCGCTCGGACCAACCGCCCGCCGATGACCAGGAGTTGCTGCAAAAGGTGCGCAGCGAGGCGGTAGGGATGGTTGCCGGGTCGGTGGGCCACATCCAAATCGACGTCGACGATGGGGTGGTGACCCTCACCGGCATCAGCGACGACAGGGCAAGAGAACGCGACCTGATCAGACGGATCAGGGATGTCACCGGTGTCCGCGACATCCGCAACGAGCTGATTCCAGACTGAAGACGTCTGGTCCTACTCCGACGGGCCTTCGGCGAGGCGCTCGGCGACAGCGGCGGCTTCCTCGCGTCCACCGGTCGTGATCTCGGCGCGATCCGTTATCAGCGTCACCTGGTTGCTGTAGACCTGGATGAAGCCACCGTGGACCCCAATCGTGGTCCGCTCCGACTCGTTCTCGACGATGACGGCACCGGTGACCAGGGCCCCCATCATCGGCTCGTGATCGGCGAGGATGCCGATCTCCCCCTCGGGAGTGCGTGCTACCAGAAACGTCGCCTCCCCGGACCACACGGTGGCTTCAGGGGACACCACGTCGACATGGAAGGGCTTGGCCATCAGGCGGCGTCATCCTTGGTGAGCTCGGACGCTCTACGCTCAACGTCTTCCCGCCCGCCCACCATGTAGAAGGCCTGCTCGGGGTAACGATCGAGCTCGCCGGCAATGAGCGCTTTGAAGGCATCGATCGTCTCTTCGCGCGGCGTGTAGATGCCCGCCTGCCCGGTGAATTGCTCGGCCACGAACATGGGTTGTGAGAGGAACCGCTCGATCCGCCGCGCCCGCGACACGATCAGCTTGTCCTCCTCGGACAGCTCGTCGATGCCGAGGATGGCGATGATGTCCTGCAGGTCCTTGTATCGCTGCAGGATCCGCTGCACCTCGATGGCAACCGAG
>CAZKFU010000169.1:0-3536 GCA_964552165.1 uncultured Acidimicrobiaceae bacterium | reverse complement strand
CGCTCATCGCCGGATCGGGTTCCTCCAGATCCCCGAGCCACGCCAGCTGGTCCCCTTGGTGGCGGTATGGGGATTGAGCGTGGTCATTCTCACCTCACAGCGCGACCTCGGGGCTTCCTTGCTCCTCTTCGCCGGGTTCGTGCTGATGCTGTACGCGGCGACAGGGGGCGCCGGATACCTGGTGGTGGGAGGGTTGCTCACCGTGGGAGGAGGGGTGGCGGCCTATTCGGCCTTCTCACACGTCCAGCGCCGCGTCGAGGCGTGGCTCCGACCCTTTGCCGACTACGAAGACGCCGGTTACCAGGTGGCCCAGGGTTTCTTCGGTCTGGGCACCGGAAGCCTCTCCGGCGCCGGCCCCGGGTTGGGAAGGCCCGACCTCATCCCCAACGCCTCCACCGACTTCATGCTGGCGGCGGTGGGAGAGGAGCTCGGGTTTGCCGGCACTGTGGCCGTCTTGGCACTGTTCGCCCTCTTTCTCGCCGTCGGTCTGGGAATCTCCTTTCGCAGTCGCGACGTCTACCGCAAGCTCCTCGCAGCCGGGCTCACCTTTGTCATCGGGGTCCAGACTTTTCTCATCATCGGTGGGGTGCTTCGGGTCGTCCCCCTCACCGGGATCACCCTACCTTTCATGTCGTATGGCGGTTCCGCCCTCGTCGGCAACATGCTGTTGGTGGCGCTCCTGCTCCGGGTGTCACACGAGGAGGCCCTGTGAACGGCCCGATTCGTCGTCTGGCGTTGGGGCTCTTCTTGCTCTTTGCGGTCCTGCTCGGGGCCGCGACCTGGGTGCAGGTGGTGCGGGCCGATGAGCTGCGGACCGACCCCCGCAACCCGCGGCCACTGCTGACGGAGAGAGGAAAGGAGCGCGGTCTCATTCTCGCCGCCGACGGCGCGGTGCTGGCGAGGTCGATCGTCGATCCTGATGATCCCCGCTCCTATGTGAGGGTCTACCCCGAAGGCGAGCCCTTTGCCCACCTGGTCGGCTACACCTCTTTCCTGGTAGGTGACTCCGGGCTGGAAAGGTCGCATGCCGATCTTCTTCGGTCGCGGCGCGACCTGACGCTGTCGGACCTGGTCTCGGCGATCCTGGGCCGGGACCGGGCTCCCCGCAGCATCGAGAGCACGGTCGACTCCGAGCTGCAGCGGATCGCCTACGAAGCCCTGGAGGGGCAGCGGGGAGCGGTGGTCGCCATCGACCCCGGGACCGGCGCCATCCTGGTGACCGTCTCCTCACCGTCGTTCGACCCCAACCTCCTGGTGGGGCCGGGAGCGGCGGGCACCTGGGACGCCCTTCTCGCCGCCGAGGATGGCCCGTTACGCGACCGGGCCACCCGCGAGCTCTTCCCGCCCGGATCCACTTTCAAGACAGTGGTCGCCGCCGCCGCGCTCGACACCGGGCTCGCCGGCCCTTCCACCCAGTTCGACGATCCCGCCATGTTCCAGCTCCCGGGCTCAACGGCGACGATCTCCAACTTCGACGGGGGGGTGTGCAACGACGGGAGGCGGGTGACCTTGCAACGGGCGTTTGTCCGGTCGTGCAACACGATCTTCGCCGATCTCGGGATCCAACTGGGGGCCCAGGAGATTGGGATCACCTTCGATGCTCTGGGCATTGGCGGGAACCTCGAGCTGCCGTGGACCGTTCCTCCCGCTGTGTTCAATGCGTCTGAGTTGGCGCGGGACCCGGCCGCCCTCGGTCAGAGCTCGATCGGGGAACGGGATGTCCGCGTCAACGCCCTCCACATGGCCTTGGTGGCCGCCACCGTCGCCAACAACGGAACGGTCCCGGCTCCGTATCTGGTGGGCAGGATCTTCGATGTCACCGGCTCCACCATCGAGGACACCGCGCCCGGGGAGTTGGGAAGGGCGATGGCGAGCGAGACCGCCTCGGTCCTCGGTCAGCTCATGGAACGCGTCGTCACCGAGGGCACCGGGAGACGGGCAGCCGTGCCCGGGGTCAGGGTCGCCGGGAAGACCGGCACCGCCTCCGGCCCCGACGGCCTTCCCCACTCGTGGTTCATCGGGTTCGCGCCGGTGGAAGCCCCCACCATCGCCCTGGCGGTTTTCGTCGAATCGGGTGGACACGCCGGCGAGAGCGCCACCGGGGGCTCGGTGGCGGCGCCCATCGCATCCCGGCTCTTCGCCCACTGGCTTCGCCCGACCGGGTAAAGCATTGCCCTGGCCCTACAATCCACCGAGTTTCCTATGGAAATCCCTTCATCTCTAACCGATCGGTACCACCTGAACGCGCACCTGGCGCGGGGAGGGATGGCCGATGTCTACGAAGGCACCGACACCCTGCTGGGTCGCCGCGTCGCCATCAAGATCCTTCACTCGCAGTACTCCTCCGACGAGGCGTTCGTCAAACGGTTCCGACGCGAGGCCCAGGCGGCGGCCAACCTCAGCCAGACCAACATCGTCGGCATCTTTGACTGGGGCCAGGGCGACGGCACCTATTTCATAGTTATGGAGCTCGTCGACGGGCGGTCGTTGCGCGATGTCCTCCGCTCCGAAGGCGCCCTGCTGCCGCGTCGAGCCGTCGAGATCGCCTCCGAGGTGGCCGCCGCGCTGTCGGTGGCGCACCAGGCGGGGTTGGTGCACCGCGACGTCAAGCCGGGGAACATCCTTCTCGCCAAGGACGGGACCGTCAAGGTGACCGACTTTGGCATCGCCCGCGCCTGGGATGACAGCCAGGAGCTGACCAAGACCGGATCGGTCATCGGCACCGCCACCTACTTCAGCCCCGAGCAGGCGCAGGGCGCCGCCGCCGACGCCCGCTCCGACGTGTATGCACTCGGTGTCGTGCTCTACGAGATGCTGACCGGCCGCCCGCCCTACCAGGGCGACAGCATGATGTCGGTGGCCTTCCAACACGTGTCGGCGGAAGCGCCTTCCCCCTCCTCGCTCAACCCCGACGTGCCCCCCGAGCTGGCGGCAGTGGTGATGAAGGCGATGCGCAAGGACCCGGCAGCGCGCTACCAGACCGCGGCCGAGATGCGCTCCGATCTGGTGTCGGTGCTGGCGGGACAGCCGGTGGCAGCCGGCGTAGTTGCCGCCGCCGCCACCGAGGCGCCGGGAGGCGAACCGGCGACCAGGTTGATGACCACCACCCCGGTGCCTCCCCCCACCGTGCCCCCCGACGAGGTGTACCGGCAGGTGGAGGACGAGCCGCCGTCGCAGATTCCTTTTGTCCTCACCGCCCTCGGCTTGCTGGTGGGTCTGGTGCTCATGGTCTTCTTCCTTTTCCGCCTCGCCGGCGGCGCCGACACCGATACCCGGTTGGTGCCCGACGTCGAGGGGTTCACCGAAGCCGCAGCGCTGCTCCGGCTCCAGGCCGAGGGCTTCGAGTGGGAGGTTGAGCGCGAGCCTCACCCCGAGGTGGAGGCGGGGATCGTCATTCGTACCGACCCGCCCGGTGGGACCGAGGCCGAGGAGGGGAGCCTGGTCACCGTCTTCGTGTCCGAGGGGAGCGAGGTGTTTCCGGTGCCGTTGCTGATCGGGAGGACCATCGACGACGCCCGCCGCATCCTCTCCGACGG
>CAZKFU010000168.1:0-3555 GCA_964552165.1 uncultured Acidimicrobiaceae bacterium | reverse complement strand
CCGGAGGCGGGTAGCGTGCGGCGCCCATGACTGCGCGGAGACTCGACGGCAAGGTCGCGGCGGCTGAGGTCAAAGACGAGGTGGCGGCGGCGGTCGCCGCTCTCGACCACACCCCTGGGCTGGCCACGGTGCTCGTTGGCGACGATCCGGCCTCGCATTCCTATGTGAGGGGGAAGCGCCGGGATGCCGTCGAGGTGGGGATCCGCTCGGTTCATCACGAGCCGCCTAACGATGTCTCCCAAGAGGACCTCGAGGCCATGATCGTTGCTCTCAACGAGGACGAATCCGTCGACGGGATCCTGGTCCAGCTCCCTCTCCCCGACGGTCTCGATGCGCAAAGGATCGTCGAGCTCATCGATCCGGCCAAGGACGTGGATGGGCTCCATCCCTTCAACCTGGGGTTGCTATTGCTCAACCGCCCCGGGCTACGCCCTTGCACCCCCAGCGGGATCATGCGGCTTCTCGATCATTACGACATCTCCACCGAGGGAGCGCGGGCGGTGGTGGTAGGCCGCTCCTTTCTGGTGGGGAGGCCGCTCGCCCTGATGCTCGCCGCCCGCGGGGCAGACGCCACGGTGTCGGTGGCGCACACCCGGACCACCGACTTGGTTGAGCTCACTCGTCAAGCGGACATCCTGGTGGCAGCAGCCGGGTCACCCCGGCTGATCGGCCCCGGTCATGTCAAGGCCGGGGCCGCAGTGATCGACGTCGGGGTGAATCGGGTCGGCGACGCGCTGGTTGGCGACGTCGATTATGACCCGGTTGCCGAGGTGGCCGGGGCGATATCCCCGGTGCCGGGGGGAGTGGGGCCGATGACGAGGGCGATGTTGCTGGTGAACACCGTGGAAGCGGCCCGGCGCAGGAGACTGCGGTGACGACCGCCGGCGAGGGGCGCCCCACGGCGCTCGTCGCCTTTGTCGTAGGTTCGATTCTCGCCGGAGGCAACGCTGTGGGGGTCAGGTTCAGCAACTACGAGCTGGACCCCTTCTGGGGCGGAGCCTTGCGTTTTGGGCTGGCGGCGGTGTTGATGCTCGGCGTCATGGCGGTGATGAGACTGCCCGTCCCGCGGGGCCGGCGGCTTCGAGGCGCCATCGTATACGGAGTCTTCAACTTTGGCGGCGCGTTCGCCTTTGCCTACCTCGCCCTCGTCGAGCTCCACGCCGGTTTCGCCCAGATCCTGCTGTCCGTGGTGCCCCTGTTCACGCTTCTGCTGGCGGTGCTCTGGCGGCAGGAGCGGCTGCGCCCGGCGGCGATCGGGGGAACACTCCTGGCGCTGGCGGGAATCGTCTCCATGTCGCTCGACGCCTTCGAAGGGTCGATACCGATTACCGCGCTGTTGGCTGCGCTGGGCAGCTCTCTCTGCTTCGCCCAGGCGGCCGTTCTGGTGCGGCGCTACCCGGGTGCCCACCCCGTCGCCATGAATGCGGTGGGGATGACCGTGGGCACTGTGGTCCTGCTCCTGGGGGCGCTGGTCGCAGGAGACCGAATAGTGCTTCCCCAACAGCAGGCCACATGGGTGGCCATCGGCTACATGGTGCCGGTGGGCTCGGTCTTGGTGTTCGTGCTCTACCTCGTCGTTCTCCGTTACTGGGAGGCGTCTCGGGCGGCATATACCTTCGTCGTCATCCCCATCGTCGCCGTGTTGGTCTCGGCCTGGTTGGACAACGAGCCAATCGGGCCCGGCATGATCCTCGGTGGTGCCCTGGTGCTGCTCGGGGTGTACTGGGGAGCCCTCCGTCAGACCGAGTCGGCCGTGGCTCAGATTCGAAGCTAGCCGCCAAGCGCTCCGCCCAATTCGCTGCATGCTCAGGGCAGGCTCGGGGAAGTCCCCAAGGAATCTGTCACTGGCGTCGGCGATCATGTGGAAATGGACTTCTTCTTGAATCTGGGGGCCGGTGTAGCCGGGGTGCTGCTCTTGATCGTTGGCGTCTATGCCATCGCAGCCATCTTCTCCGATGACCTTCCCTAGCCGGAAGGCCACCGGTTTCCCGCCCGAGCCAGCGGCCCACAGACCATTAGCTACCCTGAGCCGCCTTGCCGTCTCGAGGAGTCAGATCCATGCCCAGCGTTATCACCATGGGTCCGGAGGGTCTTGTTATACCCGACGACCCGGTCATTCCCTATATCGAGGGCGACGGGATCGGTCCCGATATCTGGGCCGCCGCCGTCCGGGTGTTCGACGCCGCGGTGGCCACCGCCTACGGGGGTACCCGATCCGTCCAATGGCTGGAGGTCCTTGCTGGAGAGAAGGCTCACAGCCGGGTCGGGTCATGGCTTCCCGACGAGACCGTCGACAGCTTTCGCACCTATTTGGTGGGTATCAAAGGGCCTTTGACCACTCCAGTTGGGGGTGGGATCCGCTCTCTCAACGTCGCCCTTCGCCAAGCGCTCGACCTCTACGCCTGCGTCCGGCCGATCCGATGGTTCCAGGGAGTTCCCTCGCCGGTCAAGGATCCGAGCCTGGTGGACATGGTGATCTTCCGGGAGAACACCGAGGATGTCTATGCCGGCAAGGAGGTCGAGGAGGGCACCGATGGGGCTAAGAGACTCCTAGCCTTTCTCGAGAACGAGTTTGGGTGGGATATTCGACCCGACAGTGGTCTGGGGATCAAGCCGGTGTCGGTGACGGGGTCGAAGCGTCTGGTACGTGCCGCCCTCAACTATGCCCTGGCCAACGGGAGGCGGTCGGTGACCCTGGTGCACAAGGGCAACATCATGAAGTTCACCGAGGGAGCCTTCCGCAACTGGGGCTACGAGGTGGTCCGAGACGAGTTCTCGGAGTGGGCGGTCTCTTGGGAGGATTGCGGCGGTGACCCCGGCGACAAGCTGCTGGTGCAGGATGTGATAGCCGACGCCATGCTCCAGCAGGTCTTGACTCGACCCGGCGCCTACGACGTGATCGCCACCACCAATCTCAACGGGGATTACCTCTCGGATGCACTTGCCGCCCAGGTGGGTGGGATCGGCATCGCCCCTGGTGGGAACATCAACTATGTCACTGGCCATGCGGTCTTCGAGGCCACTCACGGGACCGCACCCAAGTATGCCGGTCAGGACAAGGTCAACCCGGGATCGGTGATCCTGTCGGGTGAGATGATGCTCCGCTACCTCGGGTGGGGCGAGGCGGCCGATCTCATCGTCAAGGGTCTGGAGGCGGCGGTAGCCGACAAGATCGTCACCTACGACTTCGCCAGACTCACCACCGGGGCCACCGAGGTGAAGACATCGGAGTTTGGCACCGCCATTATCGAGCGGATGTAGTTCCTGGATTCGCGTAACTCGTTGATCGCGGTCTTCCCTCTCCCTCGGCTCCCCCTTTGGCACACAAACGGCCCGGATCTGAAGCCATCCGGGCGCGACAACGGGGTGGGTGGGGTCGGCGACGGCGTGCAAGTCCCAACCCGCTCGTACACTCACTGGGATGACAACGCTCGAGATCACCAGACCTGGTGATGTCCTGCCAGCAGAAGAGGTCGCTGCCCTACAGCCGTTGATCGAGGATATCAACAGGCTGAAGGTGGAGCGCAACGCGGTCGTCGCCGCCCACAACTACAT
>CAZKFU010000167.1:3335-3567 GCA_964552165.1 uncultured Acidimicrobiaceae bacterium | reverse complement strand
GGTCGAAGGCTCACCCAGCCGATATCGCAACGACATCATCGTCTTGGCGTGGATCTGACACACCCTCGACTCGGTCACCCCCAGGACATCCCCGATCTCGGCCAAGGTCATTCCCTCGTAGTAATAGAGGGTGACCACCAGCCGCTCGCGGTCGGGGAGGCGGTTGATGGCGTCGCCCAGCAGATGGCGAGTCTCTTCGGTCTGGAAGGCGGCCTCCGGTCCGAGGCCGGTC
>CAZKFU010000167.1:0-3325 GCA_964552165.1 uncultured Acidimicrobiaceae bacterium | reverse complement strand
ACTGGAAAGCGTCTTCGGGGGTGACGCCCGAAGGATCGGCGATGATGTCGCCTACCGAGGCACCCGACTCGCCTCCCAGGAACTCGTCGAGAGCCGTCATGCTTGTTCGCCCTATCTCGGCGAGGGCGCCCTGCAGTTCCTCCATCGGCATGTCGGCGTGCTCGGCGAGCTCTTCGTCGGAGGGGGTTCGTTGCAAGACGTGCTCGAGCTCACCAAGGGAGTTCTCGATGCGCCGGGCCCGCGCCCGCACCGAGCGCGGCACCCAATCGAGCGCCCGCAACTCGTCGAGGATCGCTCCCTTCACTCGGTTGATGGCGTACGTCTCGAATTTGAACCCCCGCTCAGGCTCGAACTTGTCGATGGCGTCGATGAGGCCAAACAGCCCGTAGGAGGCGAGATCGGCGCGATCGACCGAACGAGGAAGCCCGGCCCCGACCCGGCCGGCGACAAACTTGACGAGCGGCGAGAAGTGAAGGATGAGCCCTTCCCGAGCCTTTATATCGCCGTCCCGCTTGAAACGCTCCCAGAGCCCATCCAATTCGGTGTGCTCAGGCCCGCGGGTGGCTTCTGTCATATGTTCCTCGTAGGTGCTGTCGGGAAACTGAAGTGTAGATCTCGGTGGTCGCCAGATCGCTATGACCCAGCATCTCCTGGACGGCGCGCAGATCGGCACCCCCCTCCAACAGGTGGGTGGCGAAGCTGTGCCGAAGGGCATGAGGATAGGTGGCAAGCCGATTGGCAACGATGTGACGGATGCCCCGCACCCCAAGCGGGCCACCTCGGCTGCCAACCCAGAGTGCCGTTCCCGCAGCCTGCCCGGCAAGCCGGGGCCGGCCGTGTCGCAACCAATCCTCTAGCGCACGCTGCGCCGGCCGACCCAACGGAACCGATCTGGTCTTGCGCCCCTTTCCCTCGACCACAACCGTCTCCCCTCCGACTGCCGACACATCAAGCGAGGCCAACTCCGACACCCTCAGGCCCGTGGCGTAGAGCGTTTCCAGCAGAGCACGGTCCCGAAGCCCCACCGGGGTGTCGGTTGCAATCGCATCGAGGGCAGCCTGGAGCGCCCTCGCGGAGATAGCGTGGGGAAGCCTGGCCGAGCCCCGGGGAGGCGCCATCCTGGTCATAGGGTTGCCGGAAACCGCTCCCCTCCGCACCGCGTCGTCGTAGAAGGCTCGGATGGAGGATGCCTTCCTCGATATGGATCGTCGGGCGTAACCGTTGGCGTCGAGATGGGCCAGGAACCGGCGAGCGGTCGTCCTGCTGACGTCTCCGATTGCGATGATGCCCTGATCGTCACACCATCCAAAGAACTGAGCCAGGTCGCGGCGATACGCATCCACCGTGTGCATCGAGAGCAGCCGTTGGCTTTTCAGCCGGCTCAGATACGGCTCGACACTGGCAGCCGCCCAGTTGGGGACTTCGCTCATGAGAGGCAATGTTATGTCGCACCCTCCCCATCTCCGTGGGTCTCCCCCGGTGGAGTGGGTCGTGGCTCAACCGAGGATCGCGCCTCAGATCGGCCGAACCGCGTCGCCTTCGATCGCTACCTCGCCGCGAGCCTCCATCGCCCCCACACGCACCAGGGCCTCCGATATCGACACCTTCCACCTGGCGGCGAGCCCTTCGATCGTCTCTACATCGCCAACCTCGCCTCGCGGTCTTGATATCGGTGGGCCCAGGACCACCGTCAACTCCTCGATGAGGTCTGCTGCCCCCAACACCGGGTGGGCACCGTCACGAATCAATCGATTGCACCCCTCCGACGAGGGCCGGTCGACATCGCCGGGGACGGAGAAGACCTTCCTCCCCTGCTCGAAACCTAGACGGGCCGTGATCAAGGCGCCACCGGTCACACCGGCCTCAACCACCACCAGGGCGTCGACAAGACCTGCAATCAGCCGGTTCCGCTCCGGGAACCGCCACCGGTCGGGTGGAGTTCCCGGCGGATACTCCGAGACCACGGCTCCGCCAAGCTCCAAGATGTCGTCGCGAAGCCGCCGGTGCTCCGGCGGGTAACAGACGTCGACGCCCGACCCGAGAACTGCCACTCCAACCCCGCCCGCGGCAACCATCCCCTCATGGGCGGCGCCGTCGATCCCCCGGGCGAGCCCACTGACTAGACACCATCCGGCCCCGGCAACCGCCTCGCCGAAGGAGATGGCCAGCGTCCTCCCGTACCGGGTGCAGCGTCTGGTGCCCACCACCCCGACCGACGGTGCCTGCGGCAACTCACCGACTACGTACAGCATCTCCGGTGGCCTCTCGATGATCTCGAGGCCGACCGGATACCCTGGCTGGCCGCGCTCGAGGACCCTCATCGCCCTCACCACCCACCGCGCAACGCCAGAGCCTCGGCCACGTGATCGCTCGACACCTCGTCAACGTTCTCCACATCCGCAATCGTTCTCGCCACTCGGCGGACCCGGTCGTAGCCTCGCGCTGTCAGCCTCCCCGAGTCGACGGCGGATCTCAACAGCCGCGCCGCCTCGGGCGAGAATGCGCCGGCGTCGAGGGCCTCTCGTGACAGGTCCCGGTTCAATGAGCCTCGCTCTTGCTGCCGCGCTCGGGCGGCATCAACCCGACCCCGGACAGATGCCGATGTCTCCCCCGGCGGCCCCGCGACAGCTTCGGCCACCGGACGCGACACGCGGATCACGAGGTCGAAACGGTCGAGGAGAGGGCCCGACAGCCTCCGGCGATAGCGGGCCAGCGCCGATGGAGGGCACTCACACGGCTTCCTGTCGTCACCGCAGAACCCACAGGGACAGGGGTTGGACGCACCGACCATCTGAAACTGCGAAGGAAAGGCGGCAACTCCGCCACGTCGTGACACAGAGATCACACCGTCCTCGAGTGGCTGGCGCAATGAGTCGAGGACGTTGCGGGGAAACTCGCCGAGCTCATCGAGAAACAGCACGCCGCGATGGGCAAGGGACACCTCACCGGGAGTGAGGATCCCGCTGCCTCCACCGACCAGCGCCGCCACCGACGCCGTGTGGTGAGGGGACCGAAACGGTGGATCGTTGAACAGAGGCCTCCTCTTACCCGCCGCCGACCACAGGAGCGACACCTCGAGTGCCTCTTCCGCCGTCATCATGGGGAGAATGCCTGGCAAGCGCCGGGCCAGCATCGTCTTGCCACCACCTGGTGGGCCGTGCAGGAAGAGGTGATGTCCGCCCGCCGCCGCCAGCTCCAACGCGCGCCTGGCGAGTGGCTGGCCCCTTACCTCGGCGAGGTCGGGAGCGACCGCCCTGACCAGGGGTGCCTCCCCTGGCTCGATTGGAGCCGAGCACTCCAGCCCCCGCCGCAAGAGGTCGACGGC
>CAZKFU010000166.1:0-3584 GCA_964552165.1 uncultured Acidimicrobiaceae bacterium | reverse complement strand
CGAAGGTGGCGCCTTCGGCCCCGTCGCGGGTGGCGGTCCAGGTGGTGTTGCGGATCAGGACGTCGATCTCGCCCGACTGGAGAGCGGTGAACCGCTGGCCGGCCTCGAGCGGGATGAAGTTCACGGCATCGGCGTCACCGAGCACTGCCGCGGCGAGCGCCTTGCAGTAGTCGATATCGAACCCGGAGTAGATGCCGTCCTCATCGAGGAACCCGAACCCCGGTACCAGGTTGTTGACACCGCAGTTGAGCTCGCCCCGGTCCAGCACCGCGGCAAGGACACCTCCGGTAGGCGTCCCCCCACCGTTGGCGGCCGTCGTGGTCGTGGTGGCATCGTCCGCAGTGCAGGCGGCAAACACCATTGCCAGGACGGCTACCACCGCCCATAGCTTTGTTCTCTTCATGTCTCCTCCGTGATATTGGGTACGGGAAAGCTCGACAAGCTCCCGAGCACGCAGCCGACCCTAGCCAAACGGGAGCAGCGGCGCGGTCCAGAACCCCCACGGGCGCCAAGAGTCACAGCCGACCTGCCTCGGAGATTCGGGCGAGAAATGCCCGGGTCCTCGGATCCTGGGGATCGGCAAAGAGAGTCGCCGGGGCTCCCTGTTCGACGACGCGACCCTCGTCGAGGAAGCAGACCCGGTCGGCGACATCTCGGGCGAACCCCATCTCGTGAGTGGCAATCAGCATGGTCATGCCTTGGTCGCTCAACTCCCGGACCACCGCGAGCACCTCGCCCACCAAGACGGGATCAAGAGACGAGGTGATCTCGTCCAACAGGAGCAGCTCGGGCTCGGTGGCAAGAGCCCTGATGATCGCGACCCTCTGCTGTTGGCCTCCCGAGAGCCTCTCCGGAAACTCGTCGCGTTTCTCGGCGAGGCCAAATCTCTCGAGGAGCCGCTCCCCCCGTGCCGTGGCCTCGGCGGCGGCTACCCCCAGTGCTTTGCGTGGGGCAAGGGTGATGTTGTCGATCACCGACATGTGGGGGAAGAGGTTGAAGGATTGGAAGACGATCCCCACCTTGGCCCGGACCCGGTTGGCGTTGACACCGGAGCCCGTGATCACCTCGCCGTCGAGACTGATAGTCCCCTCGTCGACCGGCACCAGGAGATCGACGCATTTGAGCAGCGTCGACTTCCCCGACCCCGAGGCTCCGATCAGGCACACCACCTGATGTGGGGCCACCTCGATGTCCACAGATTCCAACACCAACCGGCCGTCGTAGCGCTTGGAAACACCGCTCACCACGAGTTTGGCGCTCATACGCTCATCGCCTGCCGCCGCCGCCGATCGCGTTCGGCATACCAGTCGGTGAATCGGGCCACGGGGACGCTCACCATGAGGAAGAGGATCGCCGCCACCACATATCCCGTGTAGTTGAACGTTCGATGGCTGTAGATCTCGGCCTGCCGCACGCCTTCTCTGACCCCGAGCACCATCACCAGCGCAACGTCCTTCTGAAGGCTCACAAAACCGTTGAGCAGCGCCGGTATCACGTTTCTCACCGCCTGGGGGACCAGCACGTATCTCAACGTCTGGAATTGCGTGAGGCTGAGCGAGCGCGCCGACATCCGCTGGCTCTCTGGCACCGAGTCGATCCCCGCCCGATAGACCTCGGCCGTGTAGGCCGAGTAGGAGATCACCAGCGCCGCCACCCCCCAGAACAGGGCGCTCCGCGGCACCCCATCGAGTCTCAGTGCCGGGACCCCAAAACCGAGAAGCAGGATCAGCAACAGGATCGGTATCCCGCGAACGATGTCGACATAGATGACAGCCGTCGCTCGCAAAGGGAAGAAAGCTGGACCGCGAAGCGCACGCACCATCGACACGACCAGGGCGATGACCAGGATCAGGACCTCGGCGACGAGAAACATCTGGACGTCGAGCCAGAACCCCGACACCACCGAAGGCCACACCGCGACGAAGTGCTCCCGATTGAAGAACTGTTGCTGCACCTGTGGCCAGGCTTCGGATGTGAGGACCCGCCACGCCACGAGGGCCCCGAAGACGACCGTCGAGATAAAGGCGATCAGCGCCCCGCGAGCGCCCTCCTCCCGTCGACCCGACCTACCGGGGCGTCGTCGAGGCCAAAGAGCTGACGGAACCTGCGGCCACGTCACGGGTCAGGGGACGCCGGCGCCGAGGTCAGGGTGCCAGCTCGGGTATGCCCGTCTCCGCTTCGAGCCACTGATCCACGAGAGCATCCAGGGTGCCCGCAGCCCTCAACGCATCCACTGCCTGGCTGACGCAATCCGTCAGCGGGTTGTCCTTGGCCAGAAGCAACCCGAACTCGTCGGCCTGGGCCTCGGAGACGGGGAGCGCTCCCACGATCGCCGCCTCCGGGATCTCGACCGCTGTTATGAAGAAGGCCGTGGGGAGGTCGAAGACTATGGCGTCGACCTGACCGGCCTCCAGAGCCGACTTGGCGTCCGAGTTCGAGTTGTAGACGGCGGCCTCTTCGTCGGGCTCGATCACCTCGTCTATGTAGTCGAGGCTGGTGGTCCCCACCTGGGCGCCCAGGCGGTAGGCCTTGAGGTCGGCGAGGCTGGTGGCCCCGGCAATCGGCGAGTCGGCAAAGGCGACCAGGGCCTGCTGGGTCACGTAGTAAGGAGTGCTGAAATCGACTACCTCGCTGCGCTCCGCGGTTATCGAGTACTGCTGGATGTTGAAGTCGAAGGGCTTGTCACCAGCCGCAATCGCCTCCTCGAATCCAACCCTGACCCAAATCACATCCTCATCGGCAAAGCCGAGCTCACCGGCTACGGAATATGCCACCGCCGCCTCGAAACCCTGCTTGTTCGTGGGGTCGTCGTCGATGACCCATGGCGGAAAAGCCGGCTCACCGGTGGCGATGGTCAGCTGGCCTTCGTTGACCAGGTTGAGCTGGTCGACGGAGCAATCGCCGTCACCGGTGACAGCAGTGGTCGGGGTGGTGTCGTCGTCGCCGCAGGCGGCGAGAAACAGCGCGAAAGCGGCGATGATTGTGAGCAGTCTCTTGGTCACGGGTTGGCCTCCTCTGGGAAGGGCAGGATACATGGCGCGGGGCGACTGGCTCACAGGATCTTGGTCAGGAACCGCTTCGCCCGCTCGGTGGTTGGAGCGCTGAGCAGTCGGGCCGGGGGTCCTTCCTCCACCACCACCCCCTCGTCCATGAAGACCACCCTTTCGGCCACATCACGGGCAAAGCCCATCTCGTGGGTAACCACCATCATCGTCATCCCGTCGCGAGCCAGGCCCCGCATCACATCGAGGACCTCACCCACCAGCTCGGGGTCGAGAGAAGAGGTCGGCTCGTCGAAGAGCATCATGTCTGGTCCCATCGACAACGCCCGGGCGATGGCGACCCGTTGCATCTGACCCCCGGAGAGGCGCACGGGATGCTCGTCGATCTTGTCCAACACCCCGACCCGCTCCAGGTTGCTCCTGGCGATCTGGAGGGCTTCCTCCTCTGAGCGCCTCAACACCTTGCGCTGGGCGATCATGAGGTTCTGGAGCACCGTGAGATGAGGGAAGAGGTTGAAGAGTTGGAAGACCATCCCGATCCTGGTGCGCAGCGCGTCGACGTCGGCGTCGGGGTGGGTGATG
>CAZKFU010000165.1:0-3590 GCA_964552165.1 uncultured Acidimicrobiaceae bacterium | reverse complement strand
GACGGAGCGCCCGCCGCCGAGCAGGGCGACGCCCACGAGGAAGAAGAGGAGTGAGCGGATGCTGATGCCCAAGAGGACAAAGCACCGCAAGGTTCATCGGGGCCGAAGAACGGGCGTCGCCAAGGGGGGGACCCATGTCACCTTCGGCGAGTACGGGCTCCAGGCGCTCGACGCTGCCTGGATCACCGCCCGCCAGATCGAATCGGCCCGAGTCGCGATAACTCGAGCCATCAAGCGTGGTGGCAAGGTGTGGATCACGATCTTCCCCGACAAACCGGTGACCATGAAGCCCGCCGAGACCCGCATGGGATCCGGGAAGGGAAACCCCGAGTTCTGGGTTTCAGTTGTCAAGCCGGGACGTGTCATGTTCGAGGTGGCCGGTGTTCCCGAGGAGCTCGCTCGCGAGGCGATGCGCCGCGCCGGGCACAAGCTCCCGATTCGAACACGTTTCGTGTCGAGGGAGGAGTCATGACCGGGGCCGAGGTTCGGGAGCTGACCGACCAGGAGTTGGTCGAGGAGCTTGCCGGTCTCAAGGAAGAGCAATTCAACCTGCGTTTCCAGCTCGCCACCAACCAGCTCGACAACACGGCGCGAATCGCCGAGGTGAAAAAAGACATCGCTCGCATCCACACCGTGATGCGCGAGCGTGAGATGGCGGCCGCCGCCGAGGAGAATCAAGAATGAGCGACAACCAGACGAGAGGGACCCGCAAGACGCGGCTCGGCGTGGTTGTCTCCGACGCCCGCGACAAGACCGTCACCGTGGAGGTGCCAACTTCTTTCAAGCACCCTCGATACGACAAGGTGGTACGGCAGAGCACCAAATTCCACGCCCATGACGAGAGCAACGATGCCCGCCTCGGTGACACGGTGCGGATCGTCGAGACCCGGCCCCTCTCCAAGCAGAAGAGGTGGCGCGTAGCCGAGATCGTGGAGCGCGCCCAGTGATCCAGCAAGAGACCCGCCTCAAGGTCGCCGACAACACCGGGGCTCGTGAGCTGCTCTGCATAAGGGTGCTCGGTGGGTCGCGGCGGCGCTACGCCAGCTTGGGCGATGTCATCGTGGGCGCAGTCAAGGAGGCAACACCCGGAGGAACCGTAAAGAAGGGCGAGGTGGTGCGGGCGGTCGTGGTTCGCACCCGCAAGGAGAGGCGACGCCAGGACGGCACATATATCAGATTCGACGACAATGCCTGCGTGATCATCGACAACAACCAGCAGCCGAGGGGCACACGCATCTTTGGCCCCGTCGCACGCGAGCTGCGCGACCGCAAGTTCATGCGGATCGTGTCGCTTGCCCCGGAGGTCTTGTAGACAATGAAGCTCAGACAAGGAGACAAGGTGATCGTGGTCACCGGCAAGGACGCCGGCAAGGAGTCGCGTGTCGCCCGTGTATACCCCGAACGAGGCAAGGTGCTCGTCGAGGGCGTCAACACCGCCAAAAGGCACACCAAGCCCCGGGGTGCGACGATGCAGGGGGGGATCATCGACAAGGACATGCCGATCGACGCCTCCAACGTGATGATCGTGTGCGAGAAATGTGGGCCAACCCGTATTGGCCACCGTTTCGATTCCGCCGGTGCCAAGCACCGGGTGTGCCGCAAGTGCGGAGCCGACCTATGACCCCCGCTCCGCGACTCAAGGAGAGATTCAGGACTGAGATCGCCGCCAAGCTGCAATCCGAGCTCGGTCTCACCAACCCGATGGAGATTCCCACCCTGTCGAAGATCGTTGTCAACATGGGGGTGGGCGAGGCCGTCGCCGACAAGAAGCAGGTGGACTCGGCGATGGACGAGTTGTCACTGATCACGGGCCAGCGGCCTCGGATGAATGCGGCCCGTAAGTCGGTGGCCGGGTTCAAGGTTCGCGAGGGCATGCCGGTGGGTTCCTCGGTCACGTTGCGAGGCCCCAGGATGTGGGAGTTCTTCGACCGCCTGCTTGCCGTGGCCATTCCCCGGATCAGGGACTTTCGCGGGCTCAACCCGCGCTCTTTCGACGGACGCGGCAACTACAGCTTCGGGGTCACCGAGCAGCTCATCTTTCCCGAGATCGACTTCGATTCGGTGACTGCGACACGGGGCATGGACATCACGATTTGCACGACGGCCAGGAACGATGAGCACGCCAAGGCACTGCTCGAAGCCTTCGGGTTTCCCTTCCGCAGGGCGCCGGTTGCGACGTGAAGAAGGAGAATTGATGGCAAAGAAGTCGTTGATAGCAAAAGCCAATAGAGAGCCCAAGTTCGCGGTGCGCAAGTACAGCCGCTGCAAGCGCTGTGGCCGGGCGCGTGCCTACCTGCGCGATTTCGGCATGTGCCGGATCTGCGTGCGCGAGCTGGCGTCGGCGGGTGAGCTCCCCGGAGTGAGAAAGGCGTCATGGTGAGTGTGGTCACGGATCCCATATCCGACATGCTCACCCGCATCCGGAACGCAGTGATGGTCGGTCATGAGCGAGTGGAGATGCCATCATCGAAGATGAAGGAAGGGATAGCTCGCATCCTCGTCGACGAGGGCTTCATCGACCGGTACGAGGTCAAAGAGGCCGGCTCCAGGAACAATCTCGAGCTGGTCCTGCGTTACGGCGACAAGCGGCTCCCGGCGATCGAGGGGATCAAGAGGGTGTCGAAGCCGGGTCACCGCATCTATCGGGGCGCCGGTGAGCTGCCACGTGTCCAGGGTGGCATGGGGGTGGCGGTCGTATCCACATCCCAGGGGCTGTTGCCCGATCGTGAAGCACGTCGCCGGCGGCTGGGTGGCGAGATCGTGTGCGAGGTGTGGTGAGATGAGTCGAATCGGGAAGATGCCGGTGACCATCCCCTCGGGTGTCGACATTCGCCTCGAGGGTGTTCGGCTCACGGTAAAAGGCTCCAAGGGCGAGCTTCGCCGGTCTATCGCAGAAGGTGTATCCATCGAGATCGAGGACGGCATCGCCACCGTGACCAGAATCAACGACACCAGCGAGTCGCGTGCCTTGCATGGGCTGACGCGCGCTCTTCTCGCCAACATGGTCCAAGGCGTCACCGACGGGTTCCAGAAAGAGCTGGAGATAAACGGCGTCGGATACCGGGCTGCTCTCAAGGGGAGCGATCTCGAACTCCAGGTCGGCTTCAGCCACCCCGTCGTCGTCGACGCCCCGGATGGGATCTCCTTCGACGTCCCCGAGCCCACCAAGGTCATCGTGTCCGGAATCGACAAGGAGAAGGTGGGCCAGGTAGCCGCCGACATCCGCAAGGTCCGGCCTCCCGAGCCCTACAAGGGCAAGGGGATCCGATACTCCGGCGAATATGTCCGTCGCAAGGCCGGAAAGGCGGGTAAGTGATGAAAGGGTCTCGAGCAGGCGCCCGTGCCCGTCGCCACCGCCGGGTCCGAAAAGCCGTGACCGGCACCACCGGGCGTCCCCGCCTCGCCGTGTTCCGCAGCAACAGGTTCATCTACGCACAGATAATCGACGACGAACAGGGAACCACCCTGGCGGCGGCGTCATCGCAGGAGCCCGAGCTTCGCTCCTCGAGGTTGACCGTGGATACGGCCGCCAAGGTCGGAGAGCTGGTCGCCAGCCGTGCGAAGGAGGCGGGGGTGACTTCGGTCGTTTT
>CAZKFU010000164.1:0-3602 GCA_964552165.1 uncultured Acidimicrobiaceae bacterium | reverse complement strand
CAGACGCAGCAGGCGTCGTTCTGCGACGGCTTGCCGCCGCCCACGAGATCGCAGGAGTGATAACACGCCCCGACAAGCCTCGTGGAAGATCATCGACACCCCGACCATCACCCGTGAAGGTGACCGCAGCGGAGCTGGGTATCGCGGTGTCGGAGCCATCTGAAGCCGCCGAGGTGGCCGATCACCTGGCCCGATTCGGGCCCTTCGACGTGGGAGTGGTGGTTGCCTACGGCGTGCTGCTGCGACCCGACGCCCTCGGCGTCCCGGCTCATGGGATGTTGAACGCCCACTTCTCGCTGCTTCCGCGGTGGCGGGGAGCGGCTCCTGTTGCCCGCGCCATGCTGGCGGGCGACCCGATGACGGGTGTCTCCATCATCAAGCTGGACGAGGGACTGGACACCGGGCCGGTGTTGACGGCCCAAGCCGTGGACATCGGCGACGACGAGACCGCGGGCGAGCTGACGGCACGGCTTGCAGTAATGGCGGGCACTCTCCTCGCGGTGTCGATCGGTCCTTACCTGGCAGGGGAGCTGAGACCAGTGCCGCAGGTCGACGAGGGAGCCACCTATGCCGCGAAGATCGATAAGGAGGAGAGACGGCTCTCCCCCTCTGATTCTCCCGAGCAATGGGCACGGAGGGTGCGGGCCCTGGCTCCACAACCGGCCGCCGTCGCCGTCATCGACGGCGAAGAGACCAAGATCCTCGAGGTCAAGAGGGCCGTGGCGTCGGTCCCGGCCGGTCGGTGGATGGAGGTCGAGGGATGGCCGGTTGTGGGCGTCGCCGGAGGCTCGGTGGTTATCCGAGGTGTGCAGTCACCGGGAAGGAGGCCATTGTCCGGGGATGAGTGGGTTCGGGGGAGACAGGTCAAAGCGGGGGCAGTGTCCTGACCGTCGATGGCAGCAGCCGTACACTACGAGTACCAATGAGGCCGACACGCATCGCGCCATCCCTGCTGGCCGCCGACTTCTCCAGGCTCGGCGATGAGGTGGCGCGGGTGGAGAAGGAGGTCGACATGCTCCATCTCGACATCATGGATGGGCACTTCGTCCCCAACATCTCAATGGGAGCCGGCGCGGTGGCGGCTTTGAGGCCACTGACCCACCTCGAATTCGACTGTCATCTGATGACGACCAATCCCGGAGCTCACATCTCCCAACTCGCAAAGGCAGGCGCCGACGTCGTCACCGTCCATATCGAAGCGGTCACCGACCCCACGTCGATCATGGCTTTGGCCGACGGCCACGGATTCAAGTTCGGCCTGGTCCTGAACCCGGAGACTCCCTTCGATGCGGTGGCGCCATTCGTGGAGGGATGCGACATGATCCTCGTCATGTCGGTAGAGCCCGGATTTGGCGGACAGCAGTTCATTCCCGAGGTGCTGGGCAAGGTTGAGACGGCCCGTGAATGGGTTGAGTCCAGGGGTTTGGCGGTCGATATCCAGATTGATGGTGGGATCACTCCCCAGACTGCCCGGGCCGCCGCCGACGCCGGCGCCAATGTGTTTGTGGCCGGAACGGCGGTTTTTGGGGCGGATGACCCGGCGTCAGCGATAGCCGAGTTGAGAGAAGCGATCAAATGACAGCGTCCGAGCGGATCCTCGTAGCCGACGATGACCCAGACATACTCGATCTGGTCCAGATCAACCTGGAGTTGGAGGGTTTCGAGGTGGAGACCGCGGTCGATGGCGAGGACGCACTCGTCAAGGCGAGCGCCAACCCACCCCACCTGATCATCCTCGACATCATGATGCCCCGCATGGACGGGCTGACGGCGCTGCATCGCATCCGCTCCCAGGCGATCACCGGGAACATTCCCATCGTCTTGCTCACCGCTCGCGGCCTCCCCGAGGACAGGGTGCGCGGTCTGGAGCTGGGAGCGGACGACTACATCACAAAGCCCTTCGAGGTCACCGAGATGGTTGCTCGGATCCGGGCGGTCTTGCGCCGTACCCAGGCGGCCCGCGACCTGTCTCCGCTCACAGGTCTCCCCGGCAACTTCCGGATAGCGGCCGAAATCGAGGAGCGGATAGCGGGACGCCACGACTTTGCCCTGGTCCACGGCGACCTCGACAACTTCAAAGCGTTCAACGACCACTACGGATTCATGCGCGGCGATGAGGTAATCCGCTTCTGTGCCAAGTGCTTCAACGAAGCGGCCTCGGTTGTGGGTATCTCCAGCGCGTTCATCGGCCATATCGGTGGGGACGACTTCGTCGCCTTGGTGCCATCAGCCATGGCGGAAGCCTTCGCCAAGGAGCTCGTGGAGAGGTTCGACGAGGGGATACTCGATTTCTACGACACCGCCGACGCGTTGCGTGGCTACATCGAGGTGACCGATCGCCGAGGAGAGCGATACGCTTTCCCGGTGGTGTCGCTCTCGTTGGGGGTGGCATCGACGGCGGTGCGAGAAATTCGCACCCAGTGGGAGGCGTCGGCGATCGCGGTCGAGATGAAAGAGTTTGCCAAGAAGCAGCCGGGGTCGACTTTCCGCATCGACCGCCGCACCGGCTGAATGGGGCAAGGCCCCGCTGATCTGATGCACCGGGCCCTGAAGCTGGGGGCTCATCACCACCCACATCCCAATCCACGCGTCGGTGCCATCATCACCGACCGGGACGGTGAGATCGTGGGTGAGGGCGCTCACGCCGGCCCCGGGGCAGACCACGCGGAGATCGTTGCCTTGCGTCACGCCGGCACCGAGGCACGCGGGGGGACACTGTTCGTGACCCTCGAGCCCTGCGCCCACCAGGGTCGAACACCACCTTGCGTCGAGGCCATCATCGCCGCCGGCGTGGCCCGAGTGATGATCGCCGCCGAAGATCCCGACCCCAGGGTCTCCGGGCGAGGGATCGCCGCCCTGGAGGCGGTGGGCATGGTGGTGGAGACCGGGTTGCTCGCCGCTGAAACGGAAGAGGCCGACCCCGCCTATTTCTTCCATCGCCGCTGTGGTCGGCCCCGGGTCACGCTCAAGGTCGCCACCACCATCGACGGACAGGTGGCCGCCGCCGACGGCTCGTCGCGGTGGATCACATCGGAGCAGGCGCGGCAGGACGCTCATGGCCTGCGCGCCGAGAGTGACGCCGTGGTGATCGGGTCGGGAACCCTGATCAGCGACGACCCGCTGCTCACGGCACGAGAGGTTTCGGGTGCCACCTATCAACCGCGACCGGTGGTGATCGCCGGAGAGCGCCCGCTCCCACTCGAGGCGCAACTCTGGTCGACCAATCCGCTGGTCATTGCCTCCACCCCGATCGAAATCCCAGGCGCCCAGGTCCATGTTGTCACCGGCGACGGGAATCGACCCCGGCTGGATGCGGCCCTGGATGTGCTGGCGGAAATGGGCTACCTCGAGATCCTCGTCGAGGGAGGCCCTAATCTGGCGGGAGCGATGTGGCGAGCTGGGCTGGTTGACCGCGTTGTGGTCTACCTGGCGTCAAAGGTTGGGGGAGGCATTGGAATCCCGATGCTTTCTGGCTCGTTTGACACGGTTGGCGACGCCACCGCGGTGCGTCTGGTAGAAGTTCGGCCAGTTGGCCCGGACCTGAGGATCGAGTTCGTGAGGGAAGAGCAGTGTTCACCGGAATAATCGAGCAAAGAGGGACC
>CAZKFU010000163.1:0-3611 GCA_964552165.1 uncultured Acidimicrobiaceae bacterium | reverse complement strand
TCGTCGCCGCTGGGGAGGCTGACGGGCGCCTACGCCGGCCTTTCGTTCGCCGTGCTCACCGAGCCGACCGCCGAGCTGGCAGCGGTGGCATCCGAAGAATCGGCTGCCCCCGCCACGGCCGATACCACCGCAACCGAGACCAGGCCCGACCCGAATGCGGGGACCATCGCCGCCGCCTCGACGGGATGGCTCTCCGAGGTCCAGGTACGTGACCTCGTTTCGCAGTACTTCGAGCGCAGCGACGTCAACCTTGCCGTCCGCATTGCCTGGTGCGAGTCGCGGTTCAACCCCAAGTCGATCAACCACCGCACCGGGGCTGTGGGTCTCTTCCAGCATTTGCCGAAGTACTGGCCCGACCGGGCTTCCAGCGCCGGTTTCCCCGGGGCCGATCCTCAGGACCCGGTGGCCTCGACCGCCGCCGCAGCTTGGGAGGTGTACCACGGTGGCGGTTGGGACATCTTCAATTGCCGGGGATAGCGGTCAGTTCACAGTTGACAGGTGTCGGCCGGAGGCGCGTCAGAGCTTGGATACCGTGATCGACTCTCCTGAGCTCGCCGTGAAGGTCACCGATCCCTGGCGCTTCGGGATCCCGCTCAATGTGCATTGGCTGCCGGAGCAGGAAGCGGTACCACCCGAGTAGGACCATGTTCCTTGGAGACTCGTGCTGTTGGAGTCGACCACCGCGGTCCATTTGCTGCCTTCGTTGATGCTCGATCCACTGAGGACCAGCTCGTCGCCATCGCCCGAGCTCACCGTCACGGTCTGACTCGTCGAGCCGGTCGCCAAGTCGTCGTCGGTCACGGTGAGAGTCACCATGTAGGTCCCGCCCGAGGCGTAGGTGTGGTTGACAGTCGCCCCGCTTCCGGAGCTCCCATCACCAAAGCTCCAGTCGTAGGAGACGATCGTCCCGTCGGAGTCGCCCGACGCCGACCCGTCGAAGGAACAGCCCAGGTCGGTGCAGGCGGCGGTGAACGACGCCGTCGGTGGCGAGTTGGTGGGATCACCGCCACCTCCTCCGCTTCCGGGGACCAAGTTGGGGTTGAACAGAGTGGCGTTGCTCACGTCGAGCAGCGGCTCCTTGATGCCGTCTCCTGAGTCATCAACCCAGTTGAAGTTTCCGGCATTGATCACCTGGTTGTAGAGACCGCTCACTCCTGTGGCCGTCCTCGAGAAGCCCTTGCTCGCCAACAGCGCCAATGCGCCGGCGGCATGAGGCGATGCCATGGAGGTCCCGGAGATGGTGCCGTACTCGCCTCGCTCCAGCGGATAGGTGGAGAGGATGCACACCCCCGGCGCCGCGATCTGCACGGCGCTCCCCCAGTTGGAGAAGTCGGCCAGGGTGTCGTCCTGGTCGATGCGGCAAGTGGGCGATCCCAGGCCACCGGGTAGACCGTCGAAGTCGGCCAGCGCCGACACGGTGAGCACGTTGTTGAAAGCAGCCGGGCTGAAGTTGCTGGCGTTGGCGTCCGAGTTCCCTGCCGCCACGGCAAAAGCCACCCCCCTGTCCACCGCTCTCTGGATGGCGTCGTACATGGCTTGACTGAAACCGCTCCCGCCGAGGCTCATGTTGGCGACCTCGATGGTGCTCGACCGCGCCGCCACCCAATCGATCCCGGCGATTATCCAGGAGGTGTACCCCGACCCCTGCGAGTTGAGAACCTTGACTGCGTGGATACGCGCCCCGGGTGCTACGCCGACCACACCGAGCCCGTTGTCGATAGCGCCAATCGTTCCGGCGACGTGGGTCCCGTGGAAGTGGTCGTCGTCACCGTTGCCGCTGCAGTTGGCGGTGAAGGGGCTGCCTTTGGCGCAGTTGATGCCGTCGACGACATTCAGGTCGGGATGCTCCCAGTCGACACCGGTGTCGATCACCGCGACGTCGACGTCGACGCGGAAGTCGTCGGAGCCGTCGATGCCGATCTCGGGGTTGGTGTCGGCGAAGATACGCTTGATCCCGGTTGGCAGGGTCTGAGCGGAGATCGAGACCTCCCGGTCCAGCTCGACATAGGCCACCAATGGGTTCTTGGAGAGGGCGGCTGCAGCTGCGGGGCTGGCCGTGATGGAGAAGCCTTGAATCGAGTGCTCGTAGACGAACCCCAGTTGGCCCCCGACGCCCCGGGCCAGGTTGGCGGCCACGGCAGATACGTTGGCGGCGCCTGATTCCAATACGACCACAAAAGACTGCTGAGCGACAGGAGCGGCGACTGCCGACGTCACCATCCCCAGTACCAGCGCCATGGCGGTGACGACCGCCTGAATCGTCCTTCTTCTCATCATCCCTCTCCTTGTCACTCCCGACGCGCCAGGAAATGCTACCGCCATGTTGTGGGCGCGCACCCAAAACTCTGCTTAAGGTCAGCAGGTCACAGGTAACAGGTCACAGGTCACAGGTAACAGGTCACAGGTAACAGGTCACAGGTAACAGGTCACAGGTAACAGGTCTAGCGGAAGTCACGTGACCGCACGGTCTGCACTCCCAGAGGCTCGAATCCCCGAGCCACGATGTTGGTCACCCCGTCCCGATACTCCAACCTCCCCTCGATGACCAAGGCGGGGATCTGGCGGACCATCTTCCGGTGACGAGCCCATACCTCGGGAAGGATGATGACGTTGAGCAGCCCGGTCTCGTCCTCTAGGTTCAGAAAGATCACCCCTCTCGCCGTCGCCGGGCGCTGGCGATGGGTGACTACCCCTGCCACCCTGACCCTGGTGCCGTTCCGTTGCATCGCCAGTGCATCCGCCGCGGTCACCACCCCTTCCAGCTGATCGCGGACAAAGCTCATCGGGTGCGACGATGACACTCCGGTAGCCCACAGGTCGGCCCGGTGCGCCTCCTCCGCGGTCATCCCCGGGAGCGGTGGCGGATCGAGGCCCGGCGCAAGCGCCAGTCGCTCCGGGTTGATCTCGGCAAGAGCGCCCGCCGCCCAAATCCCTTCCCGGCGACCCAAACTCACCGACTGCAGCGCACCCCCCGCCGCCAAGCCCTCGAGCGCCTCGACCCCGAGCCCGGTGCGAAAGGCCAGGTCCTCAGGTGAGGTGAACTCGCCACCGAGGATGCGCGCCGCCTCGATGCGCGTCACCTCCCGCTCCCCCAGGTTGCGGACATACCGGAGCCCCATCCGCACCGCCACCGCAGGGCGTAGGGAGTCGTCAACAGCACCTCTCCCCCGCCGCCACCGGTGTCCCAGGTACTCGACGACATCATCGGGGTCGGCGTCACGGGCCTCGATGGTGCAATCGTGCCAGGAGATGTTGACATCGGGGCCCACCACCACCACCCCGTGACGTTGGGCATCCTGAACCAGCGAGTTGGGACTGTAGAACCCCATGGGCTGGGCATTCAGCAACCCGGCCAGATACTCCGCTGGCCAGTGATATCGAAGCCACGCCGACATGTAGACGATGTAGGCGAAACTCACCGAGTGGCTCTCGGGAAAACCGAAGCTGGCGAAGCCCTGGAGCTTCTCCCATATCTCGTCGGCGGCGGCGCCGGTGATCCCGTTGCCGGACATCCCCGCGTACACCTCATCGCGGAGCTTCCCCATCGCCTTCTCCGATCTCTTGTGTGTCATCGCCTGGCGCAAACGGTCGGCCTGACCCCCGTCGAACCC
>CAZKFU010000162.1:0-3652 GCA_964552165.1 uncultured Acidimicrobiaceae bacterium | reverse complement strand
TCGGATGGAGGCGATGGGTGTGCTGGCGGTGGAGATGGAGGCCGCCGGGCTCTACGGGGTAGCCGCCGAACGCGGAGCCCGAGCCCTCGCCATCTGCACCGTCTCCGACCATGTGAGGACAGGTGCCTCGACCAGCCCCGAAGAGCGCCAGCAGACCTTTGACGAGATGGTCGAGATCGCGTTGGAGACGGTGAGGCGAGACCTCGCCGGGTGACAGCCTGGCGCTGGGTATCGTGCCCCGCTCATGTCAGGTCGCCGACCGATCATCCGCCGCGCCGTCGGTGACGCCTTCCCCCTCTTCCTCCCCGTCATCCCATTCGCACTGGTGCTGGGGGTGGCGATCACCGAGTCGGGGATCGGCAACCTGGTGGGGTGGTCGAGCTCGAGTCTCGTCTTCGGGGGCGCGGCGCAGCTGACTGTGGTCTCCCTCCTCGGCGCCGGTGCCGCGGTCACTGCGGCGATAGTCGCCGCTCTCGTGGTCAACGCGCGGCACCTGATGTACTCGGCGGCGCTGGCCCCGGCCTTCCAAGCGCAGCCGCGGTGGTTTCGCTGGCTGGGACCCTACTTCCTGGTCGACCAGCTGTTCGCCCTGGCCGTGCTCCGCTCCGACGACGATCCCGACGATTTCAGGACCTACTACCTGGCGGCCGGGCTCACCTTCTGGCCCTTGTGGCAGGTGTCGACTGCGGCCGGGTTGGTGCTTGGCCCCGTCGTCCCCGAGTCGTGGCAGCTCGGCTTTGCGGTGCCGGTGATGTTCCTCGGTCTGGTGGTGATGGGCATCAACAGCTCGTCGAAGCTCGTCGCCGCCGCCGTTGGCGCTGCGGTCACCTTCGCCTTCGCCGGCCTGCCCAACCGTGCCGGTCTTCTGGTCGGCTCTCTCGTCGGCGTCGTCGCCGGTGCTCTTGCCGGGAGAAGCGAGCAGTGACCGCCTTGATTGCCATCGCCGTCGTTGGGATCGGCGCTTATCTCTCCCGCTCGCTGTTCATCCTCGCTCTGGCCAGATATCGGCTTTCGGAAGCCTTCTTGCGGCTGCTGGGCTACGTGGCCCCCGCGGTACTAGGGGCGCTGGTGGTCGCCCTGCTCATCGACAGCGAGGGGGCCGTGGCCGCCGGGCTTCCCGAGGTGGCGGCTTTGGCAGGTGCCGGGGTCGTCGCCTGGCGGACTCGCAACCTCGTGGTCACCCTCGCCGTCGGGATGGTCGTGTTCTGGTTGCTCAAGGCTGTGTCTTGAGACTCTCGGCGAAGTCCTTGAATGCATTCATCTGCGACGCCGTCTCTCTGGTGAAGGCGTCCCCCATGAAGGGGGCTACCAGTTTCATGAAGCCTGAGAATCGATACTCCGAGACGACCACCACCCGCGTCTTCTCCTCCTCTTCGTGAAACTGGTAGTCCATGTGATTGATGATCCCCTTTGACTCGTAGGTGACGGCGAGCTCATTCGGGAGGTTGCGGCTGGTGATGGTCTCGATCAGCTCCACCCGCTCCTCCCCCTCGTGGAACACCAACCTCGACGTCGCCCCCGGTTGCCCGCGGGAGCCCGAGATCGGCTCGATCGCCTTGAGACCAGCCTGCCACTTATAGAGATTCTCGGTGCTGTCGAACAACTCAACCACCTTGGCTCGGGGCAAACCGATGGTCACCTCGGTGGTGTATCGCATCGGCGAGATCTTACGAGACGGTCCCCTATTAGCCCCCGTGTTGCCGACGCGCCGCACCTTTGATCGGTAGCGTTCCGGCACCGATGTCCAGAGGGGGCATCCCTGTATCGGGAGGCGAGATGGCCGACACTGTGCAACGTTCCGAGTTGGAGGGCCCGGGAGGTTCCGGGCTCGACTCGTTCTTCAAGATCTCCGAGAGGGGATCGAGCGTAGGCACCGAAATACGAACCGGGCTGACGACTTTTCTGGTGATGGCCTACATCATCTTCGTCAACCCGTCGATTCTCGCCACCGCCGGCCTCAATGAGCCGGCGGTGGCGGCAGGGACGGCGCTGGTGGCCGGCCTGCTCAGCATCGCCATGGGCGTAGTCGCCAACTACCCGCTGGCGATGGCGGCCGGGCTTGGGATCAATGCCGCGGTGGCGTTTGGGCTGGTCCTCGGTGATGGGTTGACCCCGCAGGGAGCGATGGGCGTCATCGTTCTCGAGGGGCTCATCGTGGCGGCGCTGGTCCTGGTGGGTCTCCGCGAGGCGATCATGAAGGCAGTCCCCTCGAGCCTGAAGCGGGCCATCGGGGTCGGGATCGGCCTCTTCATCCTGTTCATCGGGTTCGTCAACGGCGGGCTGATCGAACAGGGTGAGCCCGTGGTGCAGTTCGTGTTTCCTAACACCAACGGCGCCTGGCTGACATTGATCGGGCTGTTGATCACCGTCGTCCTCTACGCCCGAAAGGTACCCGGAGCCCTGATCATCAGCATCTTGGCGACCACCGTCGTCGGGCTGATCATGGGCGTCGCCTCGATCCCCGAGACCTTCACCGTCGCCCCAAGCTTTGACACTCTCGGTGAGTTCGACCTGGGGAACGTCTTCTCGACGCTGGGGTTTGTGGCCGCGGCGCTGACCATATTCAGCTTCATGCTCACCGACTTCTTCGACACGATGGGGACGGCGACGGCGATCGTCGAGCAGGCCGGGCTGACGGACGAGGACGACAACATCCCCGGCGTCGGCAAGCTGCTCTTCGTGGACTCGATCGGCGCCGCGGTTGGTGGCGCTGCCGGGGTCAGCTCCAACACCAGCTACATCGAGAGTGCGGCCGGTGTGGCCGAAGGTGGGCGCACCGGGCTCACCTCGGTGGTGGTGGGAGTCCTGTTCCTGGTCGCCATTGTTGTGTCGCCGCTGGCGGGGATCGTCCCACCTCAGGCCACGGCCCCGGTGCTGATCCTGGTCGGATTCCTGATGAGCGGGCTCATCAAAGGAATCGACTTCGGGGACATCGAGGAGGGCTTTCCCGCTCTTCTCGCCATCGTCCTCATGCCCCTGACCTTCAGCATCACGGTTGGGATCGGTGCCGGGTTCGTGATGTATGCCCTGATCAAGCTGATCAAGGGAAAGGCGGCTCAGGTCCACCCGCTGATGTGGGTGGTGGCCGCGGCCTTCGTCATCTACTTCGGCCAGGCCGTGCTGGGACAGGCCATATCTGCTTGAACCGGACGCAGGGGGCGCGTCACCTTCGATGTGCCCCCTGTACCGGTTGGACATCCTGAGGTACTCTGATATGGCGGTCTTTGAAGAGTCGAGGGGGAGCGTGTCATGAAGGCCTCAGCCAGAGCCACCGCCGTGGCCGCGGTGTCGCTGATCCTTTTCGTGTTGCCGGCGGGCGGCGCTCCACCATTGCAGGACGTGATCGTGGTCCTGGAGCCGAGCAGCGGCGACGTCCGGGGTGTAGCCGCCGATCTGGCCCGGGCCCATGGCGGGACGGTGGGCTTTGTCTACGAGGACGCGCTCGAGGGCTTCACCATGCGTGTGCCTGCCGCGGCGGTTGCGGCCTTGGCGACCAACCCGAGGGTCGCGTATGTCGAGCCTGACTTCGAGGTGGTGGCCCTCCAGGCAGGGGGCCAACCGGTTCCCACCGGTGTCGACCGGGTCGAGGCGGACCTCAACCCGCCCAGCTCTCCTCTGGATGTCGACATCGCCATCCTCGACACCGGCGTCT
>CAZKFU010000161.1:0-3658 GCA_964552165.1 uncultured Acidimicrobiaceae bacterium | reverse complement strand
GGAACCCGAGGAGCATGAACGCCGAGCCGAACAGGGTGAAGAGGAAGAACTTGATGGCGGCGTAGAGCCTGGTCTCAACGTCACGGGCGAACCCGGGGATCTTGCGCGGTGTGCGGTCGCCCCAGATCCCGATCATGAAGTACATGGGGAGAAGGACGATCTCGAAGAAGATGAAGAAGAGGACCAGGTCGAGAGCGACAAACGTGCCGTTCATGCCCGTGGCCAGAATCAGGGTGAGGGCGAGGAAGGCCTTTGGGTTTCGAGGCTCGTCCCAGTGATTCCACGAGTAGATCACCGAGAGCACCACGATGAAGGTCGACAACACGAGCAGGGGGAGGCTGATGCCGTCGACCCCGACGTGATAGGAGGCGTTGATGGCAGCGATCCAGCTGCGATCCACCTCGAACTGGTAGGTGTTGTAAGGGGCTCCGCCAAAATCGAATAGACCGATGGCAACCAGAGAGAGTGCAAAGGCGGCGAGCGCAACGACCAAAGCGAGCCGCTTCTGCGCTTCTTCGTTCTCCTTGGGGGTGGCGGCGACCAGGAGGGCGCCGGCAGCGGGGAGGAACACGATGAGCGTGATGCCCCAGGTGTCGAACCATTCCATATCTCTCAGCCCTCTCCTATCGAACCAACACGAACACGATGGCCAGGACCAGGGCCCCGGTTACAAATGCGGCCGCGTACTGCTGTACCCGACCGGTCTGAAGCTTGCGGAGAGCCGCCCCGGCGCCATCCGCCCCCAGCGACAACCCATTGAAGAACCCGTCGATCCCGCGTTGATCGAGGCCCCCATACACGAGGCTCCCAAGGGCCCTGGTCAACCCGCCGACGGCATTGACCAGACCATCGATCACGTAGGTGTTGGTCCAGTCGACCGCCTTGGCGAGCGGCCCCTTGGTGGCACCCACCACGCCGAGAGCGAGGTCATCCAGGTAGTACCTCCGACGCAGCAGCGGGTAGAGAGCGGGGACCTCGAACTCATCTCGCTCGGCTTGGGTGGCCCGTTGCCGAGAGAAGATCGCCCAGCCTGCCGCCAACCCGAGCAGCGCCGCGCCGAGCCCGACGGCGGCCAACCCCCACTCGATGCCCTCGGCGTGGTGATCCCCCATCTCCACCACCCGCACCCCCACCCACTCGGTGAAGTTGCCGATGGCGGGCCATTCGACACCGGGGATGTTGGCCAGCCCGGCGATCACCGAAGGAACAGCCAGCCCGATGAGAGGGAGAGTCATCACCCGCGGCGCCTCGTGGGGCTGAGCGTGGCCCTGGTACTCGCCATGGAAAGTCAAGGCCACGCAACGAGCCATGTAGAAGGCAGTGACAAACGCACCGGCGATGGCGATCCACATCACTGCGGTGTAACCCTCGTGGCCCAGGGTCGCCAGTATCTCGTCCTTCGACCAGAATCCCGCAAACGGGATTATCCCGGCCAGCGCCGCGGTGCCGATCAAGAAGGTTCGGTACGTGGTGGGAAGGTATTTGCGGAGCCCGCCCATGTCACTCATGTTGTTCGAGTGGACCGCGTGGATCACAGCCCCGGCCCCAAGGAAGAGAAGCGCCTTGAAAAAGGCATGGGTGAAGAGGTGGAAGATCCCGGCGGTGTAACCCCCGGCGGCGACGGCGGTCATCATGTAGCCGAGTTGGGAGACCGTCGAATAGGCGAGGACTCTCTTGATGTCGTCGGCAACCAGGGCCATGAGCCCCATGGCGAACAGGGTGATGGCGCCGGCGGCGATCATCCAGGGCCGGGCCGACTCGGCCAGGTTCTGGTACAGGGGAAAGGTGCGCGCCATCAGATAGACGCCGGCGGTGACCATGGTGGCGGCATGCATCAAGGCCGAGACCGGTGTCGGGCCGGCCATGGCGTCGGGAAGCCATATGTGGAGCGGGAACTGGGCGCTCTTTCCCATTGCCCCTAAGAAGAGAAGAAGCCCGCCGGTCACCGCCACCGCCGCCAGCGCCGGGTCGTTGGCGACCGACGCCTCGGCGAGATCGGCAAAACCGAACCCGCCCAGGGTCACACCGAGGATCACCGCTCCCAAGACCAGGCCGATATCGGCGAGCTTGTTGGTCATGAAGGCCTTATTCCCGGCGTTGACGTTCTCCTGGTCCTCCCAGTAGTGGCCGATCAGCAGGTAGGAAGCGAGCCCCACGCCTTCCCACCCGATGATCATCTGGATGAGGTTGGGGGCACCCACCAGCACCAGCATCGAGCCGGCGAACAGCGAGAACGCAGCAAAGAACCAGGTGACTCTGACCTCGCCTTTCATGTAGCCCACCGCGTAGATGAAGACGAGTAGGCCGACAAAGGAGACCAGGAAATACATCATGATGGACAACCCGTCCACCATCCACCCCAGCTCGAACACGAATCCCGAACCGATCTCGCCGATCGAGAAGGTGACCTCGTGGAGCACCCCACCCGTCATATTGGCCACGAAGAGCGCCGTGGCCCACACAGTGTTGATCGCCAGCGCCCCGATGGCGAGCTCCGCGCCCAGGTATCGGAGCCGCTTTCCCACGGCGACGATCAGTAAGAACGCCACAAACGGCGACACCAGCATGATCCCGGCGGTTGAGGCGAAGAAGTCGGTCACCGATTGACCTCCTGGCTCACCATCTCATCAAGCTCAGCTCGTCGACATTCGCCGACTTCCGGTTGCGGAAGATCATGAGGACGATGGCCAAACCGATCCCCACCTCGGCTGCAGCCACCGTGATCACGAATATGGCAAAGATCTGGCCGACGGCCTGTGATGTCTGCAGCACCGACTCGAAGGCCACCAGGTTGATGTTGACCGCCGCCAGCATCAGCTCCACCGACAGCAGCACCAGCACCACGTTGCGCCTCACGAGCAGGCCGTAGACACCCATCGCGAAGAGCGCCGCCGACAGAATCAGGAACTGGGTGACGATCACACCGCTCCCCTCTCTTCCTCCTCGACCGGCGTCAGGTCCCGCCGGGCGATAGTGATGCCTCCGACCAGCGCCCCAAGCAAAACAAACCCGACAACCTCGAAGGGAATCACAAACCGCCCCAGTAGGGCCTCACCCAGCACCGCCGAGGACGTCGGCTCGCCGACGTTGGCCAGCGGAGTGTCGCCGAAGGCGGCCACCGAGGCCCATGCCAGCAACCCAAACAAGATCGCCGACACCAAGAGCGGGAAGGCCTTGGCGGGGTTATCGAGGGTGACACTCAACCCGGTCGGCGCGGTGGTGATCATGATCCCGAAGAGGAAGAGGACGATAACGGCGCCGATGTAGACCAGGACCACCACCCAGGCCACGAACTCGGCGCTCAGGAGCAGGAAGAGGCCGGCAGTGCCGCCGAGCGCACCAACCAGGAACAGGGCGGCGTGGACCACGTTCTTGGCCGTGACCACCCGGAACCCCGACGCCAGGACTATCAGCGCCAGCACCGTGAAGACCCAGTTGGTGGGCTCGGAGATCCAGTTTCGAACGGTCATTTCTCCAACGCCGGTGCCTCGGGGACGGTCGCCAGCCAGTCCTGGAGCCGGTCCATGTCGTGCATCATGTCACCCATCCGCTCCTCCGAGTACTCGTACTCGGGGGACCAGAAAAGGGCATCGAAGGGGCAAACCTCGACGCAGATCCCGCAGTACATGCACAGGGCGTAGTCGATGTCGAAACGGTC
>CAZKFU010000160.1:0-3673 GCA_964552165.1 uncultured Acidimicrobiaceae bacterium | reverse complement strand
CGCCACACGATCACGGTGAAGGCAATGACGACGATGATGCCGCCGACAAACCCGAGCTGCTCTCCGACCGCGGTGAAGATGAAGTCTGTCTCCTGCTCCGGAACGTATTGGAAGTTGGTTTGCGTCCCCTCGAACAGCCCCTTCCCCAGGAGTTGGCCCGAGCCGATGGCTGTCTTGGACTGTCTCAAGTTGTAGCCGATCCCCTGGGGATCCACGGTCGGGTCGAACAAGACCTTGATCCGGTTCAGCTGGTACTCCTCGAGAAGGTCGAACCGAAACACGGACATCACGGCTACGGCACCTCCGGCGGTGAGCGCAGTCATCTGACGCCACGTTGCTCCGGAGGCGAAGAGCATGGCAAAGAGGATGAAGCCAAACACGAGGGCCGTTCCCAGGTCGGGCTCCATGAAGATGAGAGCGCCAGGTATTGCCACCACCAGGAGGGCCTGCCCCACCTTTGACCAAGGAAGCGACTTTCTTCCCAACTCGTCGCGGTTGGCGGGACTGAGCAGACTCGCCATCACCAAGATCACGGCGACCTTGGCGAACTCCGCCGGCTGGAGGTTGAAGAAACCCAGCGGGATCCACCGTTGCGCACCGTTGATTGGCTCAAACGCGAACACCACCACCAGAAGCACCAGGATCACGCCGGAGAACCAGGGGGCGAGATGGCGGTACTCGCGGTAGTCGATGTTGGATGCGATCAGGTAGAGGGTGAGCCCCGCAGCGACGAAGACCATCTGCCGCTCCATGGGAAACGTGCCCAGGTTTCGGGTCGCCGAATAGATCATGAGAAGCCCGAGCCCTGACAGGGCGAGCATCGAGGCGAACAGCACCTTGTCTGAGCGGTTGCCGTGGCGTTGGACCGCTACCTCTCGCAGGCGGGAGACGACAGTCGTCATCCGTCTGCCACCTCCCCTCTCACGATCGGGGTGATCTCGTTGCCCATCAGATGCTGGAGGATGGCGCGTCCCACCGGCGCTGCCACCTGACCGCCCGAGCCACCCTCGTCGATCACCACCACCACCACATACTGGGGATCCGAGATTGGAGCCACCCCGACGAACCAGGCATGGTTGTCTCGGGTAGGCGAGGTCTGTCCAGTCCCGGTCTTGCCACCGATCTCATTGAGTCCGGGTCCAAAGGTGTCAAAGGCCGCCCGCGCCGTCCCCGTGGTGACCACCCGGTTGAGGTCGGTGAGCAAGGCCAACCGGGTGGCCGCGTCGATCGGAATCTGTCGAACCACGCGAGCCTCGGGCTCGTAGACGGTGTTCCCGGCCGGATCCACGACTCGCGCCACCACCCGGGGCTCCATGACGGTCCCCCCGTTGGCGAGAGCGGCGTAGGAAACCGCCACTTGGAGCGGGGTCGCCACGAAGGCGCCCTGCCCGATGGCGAGATCCAGAAGGTCGCCTCCCAGCCAGGGGCTTCCCAGTTCCAGGCGGGCCGGCTCGAGCCGCGGTGGCAGATCGGGGTTCTCCAGTTGGAACTCCTTCCACTCCTCGAAGAGCTCGCGGGTGGGGACAATCCCCGGAGCCTCCGCGGTGAGATCGACCCCGGTCTCGGCGCCGTATCCCAGATCGCGGGTCCACTCCTGGATGATGTTCTCTCTTTCCCCTCCCTGATACGCCCGCCAGGTTCCCAACGCCAGCGACCAGAAATAGATGTTGCACGATTGCTCCAGCGCATCGTGGAGGTCGAGCCAGCCCTTGTCTGCGGGAAAGTACCAGTCGGTCTTCTTGTTCCCGGAGCCCACATCCTGCTCCGCGTCGAGGAACAAGGTGCCATCGCAATGGACCAGACGCCTTGCCGGGTCGACTCCCTCCACGTCGGGCGGCAGCGGTAGATCCTCTTCCATGGCGACGGTGTACGTGATCGCCTTGAAGGTCGACGCCGGGGGGTACTGACCGCTGATTGCGAGGTTGTTGAAGGCGCGGCTCTCCTGGAGAGCAGCGAACGTGGAGGTGTCGATCCCGGTGACAAAGAACTGGGGATCGAAGTCGGGGTAGGAGGCCAGGGCCACGACCTCGAAGGTCTTGGCGTCGAGCACGACTGCAGCCGCCCGCTCTGTAACCCCAAAAACGTCCTCCCCCTCGGCGCGGAGACCGTCCTTGACCCTGTTGGAGAGGGCGACACCTTCCTCGAGGCCCATCTCAACCAGGTCCTGGGTCTCGAGATCGATGTTGAGGACCACAGAGTTGCCAGGGACGGCATCATCGGGGGGCCGCTGATCCACGATCTGCCCTCTCTGCACCCGGTACTCGGCGAGACCGGGGACACCCTCCAACCACTCGTTGTAAACGCGCTCCACGCCGAGCTTGCCAATCCTCACATTGGGGTCGATGTCGGGACGATCTTCGATGTCGGATTGCTCGGGGAGGCCGAGATGCCCGATCACGTGGGCGAGCGTGGGCCCCGCCAGGTACACCCGCTCGGGGACGGTGACCACCTCGACCCCGGGAAGAGAGGCGCGCATCTCGTTGATCCGGTAGGCGACCTCGCTGGACACCGTGGTCACCGGGAACCTGCCGTTGCTGCCAGCCTTGTCGTACATCTCGGCGATGGCATCGGCGCCGATCCCGAGCACGGTCGACAACTCCTGGATCAACGACTCCGCCTGGTCGGATGTGACAAAGGTGCGATCGACGACGACGGCGGGAACCAGCCTGCTGGTCACCAAGAGCGTCCCGTTGCGGTCGTAGATGTCGCCCCGTGGCGCAAAGCTCCTTATCTCCACCCAGGCCTGCTCTTCCGCCGCCTCGGCGATGGCCGGCCCCTGCGCCACTTGGACAAACCAGAGGCGCAGCCCAAGGATCGAGAACATGGCGAAGAAGGCGACGGATAGCGCGGTGACACGGGCTGAGAACTTCATGCGAACGTGTAGGACGAGCCGCGGGAGATGACGCGCACCACGAATGGGGCTATGAGCAGCGAGAGCACTGTGTTGGCGAGGGGGATCAAGGCGATGCGACTGAGCACATGTTCACCGAGGAGGCTGCGCTGATCGAAGAGGGTACCCACCAGAAGAAGCAAGACGACGCCGAGAAGCGTGAGCAGCCCCACCCATATGGCGACGCCGATCCTGCCGATGTCTGCCCTTTCCCGGGTCTTCACGGCGGCGAAGGCAACCGCGGCCATCGACATGGCGCGTAACCCCAGGAGCGAGCTACCCATCAGGTCGATGACGAGCCCTCCGCCAAAGGCGACCACGATGGCGGCCTCATGGCGGATCGAGGTCAGGGCCAGTAGCGCCGAAGTCATCATCACCAGGTCAGGCGGGAACGCCCGGAACCTGGCGAACACCGTTGTCTGGATGAGGATCGCCGCCAACATCACCAGGGCGGGGGTGAGAGTGGGCCGCGGACGCCTCATTCGCCACCATCGTCAGGGAGCGTCGTCTCCTCGTCGGGAACGGTCGTGGTCTCCTGAGGGAAGGTAGAGGTGGTGGCGGCGACGGCGGGGTTGGGGGGCCACGCCAAAACGACCACCACCTGGAGGTGCTCGGGCTGGACGTAGGGACGCACCACCGTCGTCAGCGAGGCACTCTCTGGGGCAGCTGACCTGAGCACCTGGCCAACGGGAAGCCCGGCGGGGAAGACGCCTGATAGGGCGGAGGTGCGGACCTCGTCGCCCTCGATGACCGGCTCCCTCGCCTCGAAGATGTCGAGAGCCA
>CAZKFU010000159.1:0-3674 GCA_964552165.1 uncultured Acidimicrobiaceae bacterium | reverse complement strand
CAGTCACCGTATCCGACCACCACAACGTTCTGGCCGGCGAGGAGGATGTTGGTGGCGCGGAGGATTCCATCTATCGCGGACTGCCCGGTCCCGAAGTGGTTGTCGAAGAGGTGCTTGGTGGCGGAGTCGTTGACGGCCACCACCGGTACCCGGAGTGTGCCGTCGGCAGCCATGGCGCGAAGCCTGATGACACCGGTAGTCGTCTCCTCGGTGGACCCGATCACCTCCAGATCGCGACGCTCGGTGTGAAGAACCGTCGCCAGGTCGGCACCGTCGTCCATCGTCACCGCGGGCGCGTGGTCCAGCACGGCATTGATGTGCTTGTAGTAGGTGTCGGCCCCCTCACCCCTGATGGCGAACACCGGGATGCCCTCGGCGACCAGGGCGGCCGCCACGTCGTCTTGGGTCGACAAGGGGTTGGAGGCGCAAAGGATCGGCTCGGCGCCGCCGTCGCGAAGAGCCAGCATCAGGTTCGCCGTCTCCGCGGTCACATGGAGGCAAGCGGCGATCACATGCCCTTTGAGGGGCAGCTCGCGGGCGAACCTCTCCCGCACCGTGGCGAGCACCCCCATGCGGCGACCGGCCCAGGCGATGCGCCTGGCTCCGGTCTCGGCCAGGCCTGGATCGGCGATGTCGTAGTTCATGTCTTTTGCTCCTGAGACAACCTTGCTTTCAGATCCTCTATGACTGCCACCGGGACCGGGTCCACTCCCGACAGCTCGGCGAGCCTCCACGAGACGACGTCACCCACTGCGGTCAGGGAGATCAAACGCTCGACGGCCGAGTCGCCTCTGGAGACGACCTCTCCCGCAAATCCCAGGTGGCCCTGGGTGAGCTCCCTGGTGTGGCGGCGCCGCCTGGGGATGGCGTCGTGCTCAGCGTGGTCGACGAGATCGACGACCGCAAACCGGCACCCCACCCCCGACCAGCCCACGATCTCGTTGTGGTTGGCCTCGGGCAGCTCCGAGGTGAAGGCAGGAATCTTGGAGTTCTCCTGGAGCTGGGTCCGCCACCGCATGGCTGCCGTCGCCGTCAGCGGCGACCCCGATCGCACCAGCGGCACCGCCCCCTGCAGAGCCTCGGCCACACCCATGGCCAGCTCCCACGGCTCGCCGGTCATCGCGGCGTCGGCCACCGCCGCCGCTGCCTCCAATCGCAGCCGATGGTCGTCGTGGAGGCCGGCGGCGTCGATGACTCGGAGGACCACGCCGGAGAGCCATCCGATGGCGGCGCGGGGTTGATGAGCGGCTGGTACCAAGACGAGAGGCAACGACTCGGACACTGCCAGCTCCGCCAACTCGCCCCCCGAGGTGACCGCGACCACGTCCAGCCCGTGCTGGATAGCCCAGGAGACGCAGGCGAGCGTCTCCTCGGTGTCCCCCGAATAGGAAACGGCCACCACCAGAGGGGAGACCGCCGACACCCATCCCGGAAACGGCGGATACCCCTTGTGGACGCTGACGCGGTACGGCGTGTCGTGGGTCACGGCAGATGCGACATCTCCGGCAATGCCAGACCCTCCCATTCCCATGACCAAGACTTCGGAGCGGCCGGCCACAACAGGGATATCCGCGGCAGCCGCCCACCGCAGCTGGTCGCCAAGACCACGGATCATCTCCAACATCTCAGCTGCCATCGGCGGGCTCGGCCCTCTCCACGAGCATCACGGGTATCCCATCCTCCACGGGGTATCGGCGACCGCACTCCTGGCATACCAGTCGGGAGGCCGTCTCGTGCTCGACGAGCTCCCCATGGTCAACAGGACAACGCAGGATCTCAAGCAATTGTGCATCGATGAGTGCCATCACACCTCCAGAAGTCGGCTGAGCCTGTCCACGAGATTCTTCGTCTCCTCGGGTCGGGGGGTCTCCACGTTGAGCCTGACCACCGGCTCGGTGTTCGAGGGTCTCAGGTTGAACCAGGACGACCCCAGATCGACCGTCATCCCGTCGATGCGGTCGATATCGAAATCTGCGAAGGCCAACTCGACGCGTTCGAGGGCGGCGGCGATGTCGGCCACCTCGAAGTTGATCTCTCCGGAGCCATGATACGGCTCGACCTCCTTTCGCAGCTCCGACAGTGGCTGGGCCGACTCGGAGAGGATTCTCATCAGCACCAGCATCGCCAGCATCCCCGAGTCGGCGCGGTAGTTGGCTCGGAAGTAATAGGGACCCGAGTGCTCGCCACCAAAGACAGCGTTCGTCTCCGCCATTACCGCCTTGATGAAGCTGTGCCCGACCCGGGTTCGCACCGGCCGCCCCCCTGCGGCGGCGATCGCCTCGGGTACGGCGCGGGAGCAAATCAGGTTGTGCACCACGGCGGCCCCCGGCTCGTCTTTGAGAAACCAGCGGGCGATCAAGGCGGTCGCCGAGCTTCCCGACAGGGGAGCCCCTTGGTCGTCGATGAAGAAGGCCCGGTCGGCGTCACCGTCAAAAGCCACGCCGAGGTGAAAGTCACCCGAGGCCACCGTCGAGATGAGCTCGGCAACGTTCTCGACCTGGAGAGGGTCGGCGGGGTGGTTGGGGAAGGTGCCGTCCGGCTCCAGGTAGAGCCCGGTCAGCGAGGAGGACAGGGTGGCGAAGATGAGGGGAATCACCGTTCCCGCCATCCCATTCCCCCCGTCGACCGCCACTCGCAGCATGTCGATCGAGTCGGGAGGGACGACCGCAAACAGATGATCGACATATCCCGGTATGGCGTCGAGTTGGGTCACCGACCCACCCCCCGGTTCGGGCGCCGTCGACTTGGCCATCGCCTCGGCGATCTTCCCCAGCCCCGTGTCCTGGCCGATGGGCACTGCGCCGGATCGGCACAGCTTGAAGCCGTTGTACTGAGGAGGGTTGTGAGATGCGGTGATCATCGCACCGGCCACACTCCGCTCGCCGGAAACCTGATAGACGACCTCGGTGGGCACCTCGCCCAGGTCGAGGACATCACAGCCACCGGCGTTGAGCCCGGCGGCGAGCGCCGCAAACAGGCTGGGAGAGGTGAGACGGCAGTCACGACCAACGGCGACCACGCTCTCCTCGACCTCGCCGGCCACTGCCACTCCGAGACGTCGAGCGATATCGGTGCTCACCTCCCCGGTGTCGGTACGGCCGCGGATGTCATAAGCCTTGAAGATCGAGGAGAAGGTCACGTACCTCGAGTGTAGATATGGGGTTCCCCGTCGCCCCCTCCCTACACTTCCTCGCTTCGATGCCCCCGACGTTCACCATCGTCGTCCCCGTCTACAACGAGGCCACCTTCGTCTCGCGCGCCCTACCGGAAATGGTTGCCGAGGTCGAAGCCGTCGGGGCGGAGTATGTCATCCTCATCGTCGAGAACGGCTCGACCGACGGCACCACCGAGGCCGCAACCGCCGCCGCCCACGGCTTGCCGGTCACGGTGCACGGCCTCCCCGACGCCGACTACGGGGCAGCGCTCCGGCACGGGTTTCTGGCGGCCGACTCGGAGTGGGTCGTGAACTTCGATATCGACTATTTCTCGGGCGGATTTCTTCGTCAGGTGCTGGAGGCCGGAGAGACAGCCGATTTGGTCATCGGGTCGAAGCGCTTCCCGGGATCTGAGGATCGGCGCCCATTGCTGAGGCGGCTGGCCACGAGAGTGTTCAACCTGCTCCTCCGGTTCGTGCTCGACTCCCGGGTCTCCGACACCCACGGGATGAAGGCATT
>CAZKFU010000158.1:0-3719 GCA_964552165.1 uncultured Acidimicrobiaceae bacterium | reverse complement strand
CGGGTCGCGCAACGCGCTTGTTCTCGCGTTAGTGACGGTCACGATCGCCACGATCGTCACCCTCGATGAGAGCCAAATGAGCGGAGGATGAGAGTTCTCTCATCCTCCGCGACTGCCAGTCAGCTGGTGTCGTCTACGGGCACGCACCAACGAGGGGGTTGAAATCCTCGAAGATCCCCGAGGGATTGGCCTTCCAGATCCAGGCGTGCAGCACCCATACGCCAAGGCTGGCGTTGAGATGGAAAGGCTCCCCAAACAGAGCCGGCGGATTGGCCGGGTCCACGAACGGTCCAGGAACGATGTACTCCACAGCCACCAGCTGCAGCTTCCCGTCTTTTACCTCGTAGACCATGGCCTCGGGATGGGTGGCCTCGACGACACCGTCGAGCGCGTCCAGATCCACGTAATGCTGGCCCATGCCGCCCAATGCCGAGTCGAAGCAGGGAAGGAACTCGACGTATCCCGCCGCTTCGGCTGCCGCCACTTGATGGAACTTGGCCGTCGCCCGGCGCACCGCAGCAAGGTCGCTCTGGCCCGCTGCCCCGGCGGGGACCGCGGACGCCAGGACCGCCAAGGCGGTCATGAGCCCAATGAGTCGCCACTTCTTCATGTCGTACCTCCTATGTAGAAGTAGGGATCGAGAACCCGTATCTCCGAGATGGCATCGACGGGCAGCGAGTTGAGACCCGCGGCCCGGCGGATCGCCTCGGGTGAGGGGCCGTCGTAGACGCAGAACGTCTTGGCCTTGTCCGCGGTGACGAACGACTGCACCCAGGTGACCTGCTCCCGGGCGTTGTTGTCGACGACGCCGAGACACGTCTTTGCTCCCTCGGGTGTGGATGGGATCTCCAACCCGGCGGAAAAGGTCCTCTCCACCATGTATCGAGGCATTGCTCCTCCTATCCCGGTCGGAATCTCCGACCAGTTGCGAAGGTATGGAGAGAAGCCCCTCTCCGCATCGGGGGGTGCCCCTATTCCAGAGGCTTGCCACCCCTATCTTGGAGACGCACTGCGGTGGCGATGGCTTCGGAGCGCGTGGACACCGCCAGCTTGGAGAGGATCGCCGAGACGTGGTGCTCCACAGTTCTCTTGGAGATGAAGAGCCGGTTGGCGATGTCGGCGTTGCCGAGACCATCGGCCATCAACTTCAACACCTCGACCTGGCGCGAGGTGAGACCGGCGGGATTCGCCCGGGTGGCCGGGCGGGGGCCTCTGGGGATTGCCGACGCACCGGCGGCGCGGAGATTGGCCCTGACCCACGACGCCGCCGGTCGGGCTCCCAGACCATCGAAGATCTCGATGGCGTTGAACATGGCCTCGACATCACCATCGGCAAGAGCCAGCGCCTCCTCATAGGGGCATCCGATTTCCCGCCACGCCTCGGCGGCAGCTCTCCATTCACCTTTCATCTGCAGGGCGAACGGCTCGGCGGCCCGGTGGGGTGGCTCGTCGACGGCGCCGGCCCGCCACATCCAATATCCAACCTCGCCCCGAGCCCAGCTGCTGTCTGATGCCAACGCCTCGGCGAACACCCAATCGAGGATGGCGACGATCTCTTGCGGTCTGCCCTCCAGCCATGCGAGCTCGGCCAACCCGCAATACGAGGGCCACAGATGCTGCATCTCGCCCCCCTCCCCAATGACCATTGCCTCTTCGAGTGCTTCACGACCGCCGCGATCTCCCCTCCTCACTCGAACCCGTCCAACTGCGCCTAAGGCGGTGACAAGGGAGATGTGACCACGACCAGGTGGGCCGTCGATCACTAGCTGGGCGTGAGCGACAGCATCCTCCCAGCGGCCGCGCTCGAAGGCGACCCGTGCCAGCCAGGCTCGGGCGTAGGCGACGCCATAATCCTGATCGGTCTCCGATCCCACCTCGATCGCTCGCTCGAGAGCGGGGATCGCCGCGTCGTATAGGCGAACCTCGCCCGATCCCGACCCGAGATTGACCAGGACGTCGTGACCACCAGCCTCGTCCAGCTGCTCCAAACGGCGGCGCGCCTCATGGAGGAGGTCCACCCCATGATGGGCATCGCCGGTAACCACCTCGGCACAGCCGAGTATGTGAAGCGCCTGGCCGGCGAGACGATCGGCCTTAAAGGTTTGGGCCATCTCCAAAGCAGCCTTGCTGTAATCAACCGAGGCCTGGTAGCGACGGTTGAGCATCCACAGATACCCGGCGTACCACAAGGCGCGAGCCAGATCCTCGCTGGGGCCAGAGGAGCGCAGCAGGTCGAGTGCCTCGTCGATGGTGGACCTGGCCTTCTCCCGACGCGCCGCGGTCCAATGGGAACGGGCCAGTGCTGTCAGAGCCCGGCCGAGCGCCACCTGATCCGCCGATGCCCGATAGTGGGCGACGGCCCGCTCCCGGTGCCGGAACGCCTCGTCTTGACGATCGATGGCACCCAGCTCATCGGCCAACGCAAGGCGCAACTCGGCCATCCCCTCCAAATCAAGCTGCTCAGACCTGTCGAGCGCCATCTGAAAGAATTCGGCGGCCTCGCGGTGGGCCCCTCTGCTCGAAGCCTGGCGAGCCGCCTTCGGGGCGTACTCGACGACCATCTCGCCGGCTTCGGCGCGGAGGGCATGGTGGGCCAGCCGTGCGAGGTCCGTGGTCCCGGAATCGCGAAGCAAGCCGAGCATTTGGCGGTGCATCAGAAGCCGTCTCCCCGTCGGGACAGCGTCTTCGACCGCGGCGCGAGCCAGCTCGTGTCGAAACCGGAGTATGCCGCCCTCTCCGATGAGCACACCCGTGGCCGTCGCCTCGTCGACCTCATCGATCTCCGCCTCGGCCAGGGTGAGGGCGTATGCGATCTCCATATGCCGGGGCGCGATCGATGCCGCCTCTACTACCCGCCGCGCTCCCGCCCCGAGGCGCCCCACCCGAGACAGCACCGCGTTCTGCACCGACGTCGGCACCTCATCACCAGCGGCCAGGACCTCGGTGACATAGAAGGCGTTGCCTCCGGTCACCCGATGCAGACGCTGGTGGTCGACCACCCGGCCGCCGGCCAAGGCTCTCACCGCATCCAGGCTCAGCGGCTCGACGTTGAGGGTGTGGGTTGTGTCCCTTGTCACGAGGTCGCCGAGCACCAGCCGCAAGGGGTGGGCAGGCCCCACCTCGTCGTCGCGGAAGGTGCACAACATGATGGCTTTGGTGCCACCGATGCGGCGGCCGATGAATCGGATGAAGTCGAGCGTCCCCTCATCCGCCCAATGGACATCTTCGATGATCAGAGCAGTTGCTCGAATAGCGGTCCTGAGCCGGTCGAGGAGGGACGAGAAGATATCCAGGGGATCGGCTCCATCCGTCACCAGGTCCTTCAACCCTGATTCCGGAGAGGCCGCAATGTCGAGTAGGGGACTCAACGGGCGAGGCGTCGTCAACGGGTCGCAGGCCCCGGTGAGGACATGGACCCCACTTCTGGCTCGCTCGACCACCTCGTTGACCACAGATGTCTTACCGGCCCCGGCCTCGCCCGCCAGGAAGACGAGCGATCCGCTGCCTGTTCCAGCCTCCGCCAGCCGGCGATCGAGCTCGGCGAGGAGGTGGCCCCGCTCCAACAGTGTCAGTCGACCCATGATGATCCTCGCCTGGGACGGTAACCGTCAGACCGGGACCGGTCACCCGCCGAAGAGATTCGCCGCAGGCGGTGTCCCCTTGCTAGGGAAGCGAGCGGGGGGAAGGTCCCTGCGAGCCGAAGGCTCGGAGGTAGGGGG
>CAZKFU010000157.1:0-3724 GCA_964552165.1 uncultured Acidimicrobiaceae bacterium | reverse complement strand
CGCCCGCGGTCCCAAGGGTCACGAGCCCGGCCGGGAGTCTATTAGTTATCCACAGGCCGGGGCAACAGCACCTCGCCAACGATGAGATCGGAGATTGGCTCCCACCACGGCTTCGAGGGGTCGAGGAGGGTGAAGTGGCCGGCCCCGCCGACAATCGAGATCTCCGTCTCGTCGTCGCCAAACCCAGTGCTGTGGGCGGGATCGACGAATCGGTCGTCGTCGCCGTGGACCATGATCGACCGACACCCGAGCGGTATCAGGTCGGCGCCCGAGGGTGCTCCGCTCGCCCGCAGCGACTCTGCCTCGGGAGCCAACTCGAGATCGGTGATGGGCGCCAAGCCCACCACCAGCCGGGGAGTGACCGGCCCCCTCCTGGCGACGTAAAGAGCGAGATGCCCTCCTGAGGAATGGCCGAGCAGGACCAGTTTGCTGGTGTCGACCCCGTGGCTGGTGTCCAGATAGTCGACAGCGGTGCTCACGTCCTGGCCGGTGGCGGGCCAGCCGCCCCCACGCCCGACCCGCCTGAATTCGACGTTCCAGGTGGCAAAGCCACGCCCTGAGAGGTCGATGGCGAGGGAGTCCATGAGGTCTCGGCCCCATTCGTGTCTCCAGAACCCACCGTGGACGAGGACCACAACGGGGTACGGCGGATCGCCATCGGGAAGACGAAGATCACCAACCATGTCGGGTGCCGGGCCATAGCGATTGGTGGCGAAGCCTCCCGCTGACATGACGGCGAGGCGCCGCAAGGCGTGGCGATAGCCCTCGATGCCTCGCCCGTAGATGGTGTAGTCGCAAACGGGCTCGATCACGCTTACCCTCCGCCACTTCTCTCGCCCCCAGATGTTGGAGATATGGATCTCCACTACGGGGACATCGGAGGCGGCGATGGCATCAGCCAGAGCCCGTGAGGTGTGGGTCAACGCACCGGGGTTGAGGACGATCCCGGATCCGGCGAACCCGGCGACTCGCTCGATGAGGTCAGCCTCCGAATTGGACTGAAAGGTCTCGACCTCCATCCCCAAGGCTTGTCCCCAAAGCACGCATTGAGCCTCGATCTCGCCAAGGGTGATGGTCCCGTAGATCTCTGGCTCTCGCTGCCCAAGCCGATCGAGGTTGGGGCCGTTGACGACGAGGGCTTGCATCGGCCGGATCCTAGGGAGCGAGGTGCAGTCACCTGGTTGCGCCGCACTTCCCAATAGCCTCTGACAAGCAGCCGCTGGAACTCATGAGGCGGTGTGTTCGTCTGAAATACCAGGACGAGTACTAGAGGAACGTATTGAGAAGCAATCCCGGGGTGGTATCACCGATCGCATTGTTGCTCGTGATCTCCTGTGGCCCGTCGCCGCTGGGAGGGGTGGGCGAGCGCGCCTCGGATTGGGTGGCGGAGCCCACAGTGGTCACCACGACGACGGTCCCGACGACGGTCCCGTTGATCGTGTCCTCCGCCGGCCTCATCTGGTTCAACGACGAGCTCTCCTCCACCGAACCCGGTTCTGCTTCCGAGGTCCGCGCCAGTGTATTCGCCCGACGGGAAGGCGATCGCTTTATCCAGGCGAGCAGGTTCGAGGTCGCTGCTGTGTTACCCGAGCTCGAGTTCCCCGCCGTCGTCCCCATGGGAGCCGACTACGTCACCAGCCAGCTCGTCTTTGCCGGCTCGGGGGCGCTGGCCAACGATCCCGTCGCCGCCTTCGGGCTCTGGACCTCCGAGCCATACACCAGGTCGCGCTCTGTTGCCCAGATCGCCGTGCTCGAGGTGATGGTCGACCCCGATGCGGCACAAGAGGTGGCCGAGGGTACCAATGTGTCCTGCGATCGATTCAGCGAGCGGACCACGGAGTCGTGCTCCGTCGAGTCGACACCCGAGCCGAGGTGGGTTCTCTCTTCGGCTACCGGGTCGACGGTCATCTGGTATCGGGGGACGCTCCGCTACGAGCTCTTTGGGAGGCCGTCGGTCTCCGAGGAGGCACTGTTGCTCATGCACGAGGCGATGGAGCCGCTTCCGCAGTTGCTCCCCTGAGGCCATAACCTGCTCCAGGTCGAAGCAAGGAGACACGGATCTTTCACGGTGGAGGATGGTGGAGCTACCTCCAATACGATGAGGAGCGCGACCGACCCAACATCGACCGCGCCCTTCTTCGCCGTGTGTGGAGCTATGGGCGCCCCTACCTGGGAGGTCTCATTGGGGTTCTGGCGACGATCCTCCTCATCTCGGGTATCTCGGTCGTGCCCGCTCTTCTCATCAGGGAGCTGGTCGACTCCGCGATCCCCGATGGCGACCTGGGGCTTCTCACCTTGCTTGGGACCGGGATGATCCTGGTCCCACTCATCAGCGCCGCAGTCGGTGTCGCCCAACGGTGGTGGTCTTCACGGGTTGGGGAGGGGATCATCTTCGACCTCCGGCGAGAGCTCTTCGAGCATCTGCAGCGGATGTCGCTCCGGTTCTTCACTGCGACCAGGACCGGGGAGCTGATGAATCGCCTCAACTCCGACGTGGTGGGAGCACAGCAGGCAATCACCGGCACCCTGGTGACAATCATCTCGAACGTGGTCTCGGTGGCGGTGATCCTGGTGGTGATGATCCGCGCCGACTGGCGACTCACCGCGCTGGCGGTGGCGGCTCTTCCATTCTTTGTGCTGCCCGCCCGCCGGGTGGCCAAGGTGTTGCGCCGGCTGAGTCAGGCGCAGATGGAGCACGACGCCAAGATGTCGGGGATTCTGCAGGAGACCTTCAACGTGAGCGGGGCTCTGCTCGTCAAGCTTTTCGGACGTTGGGATCAGGAGGGCAAACGCTTCTCGGAGCAGGCGGCGCTGGTCCGGGACTACGGGATCAGGCGGGCGATGGTGGGCCGAGCATTCTTCGCAGCCCTGGGCCTGGTATCGGCGGTGGGCACGGCAACCGTATTCTGGGTGGGTGGGCTGCTGGTGATACGAGGCAGCATCAGCTTGGGAACGATCGTTATGTTCTCGTCGCTGCTGAGCCAGCTCTATGGGCCACTCTCGGCGATCTCGAACTCGCGGGTCGAGTTCGCCACATCGCTGGTCTCCTTCGAGCGTGTGTTCGAGGTGCTCGATCTGGAGATCGACGTTCCGGAGCCGTACCCGCCGCGTCACATCGGTGCCGTCCGAGGCGAGGTGGCGTTCGAGAATGTCTGGTTCCGGTATCAGACCGACCGCCCCGAGGGCTTGGAGGCTGTGAAGCGGTTTAGGACCACGAAGGCTGAGCTGGCCGCCGACTCGTTACCAACGGCCTCCACCAGGGAGTGGGCACTCCAGGACGTCGACTTCCGGGTGGAGCCCGGCCAACTGGTGGCCCTGGTCGGGCCTTCGGGCGCAGGAAAGACCACGATCAGCTACCTGCTGCCGAGGCTGTACGACGTGACACGGGGCCGGGTCACCATCGACGGCCACGATGTTCGGGAGATAGCTCGCGACGACCTGGCCCGCAGCGTGGGCGTCGTCACCCAAGAGACGTACCTGTTTCACGACACCAGCGGCGCCAAGCTCCGATATAGGCGTCCCGATTCCGGCATCGCCGATCTCGAGGACGCGGCGCAAGCCGCCAACATCCTCGAGCTGATCAACCTGCTCCCACAGGGCTTCGACACAGTTGTGGGAGAGCGCGGCTACCGCCTCTCTGGCGGGGAGAAGCAGCGACTCGCCATAGCCAGGGTTCTGTTGAAGGATCCAAGGATCCTCCTGCTCGACGAGGCCACCTCGCACC
>CAZKFU010000156.1:0-3742 GCA_964552165.1 uncultured Acidimicrobiaceae bacterium | reverse complement strand
CCGGCGCCCTCCTGGTCGCCGCCACCCCCAAGGAGAGCGAAGAGGCGCAGAAGCGGCTCGCTTTGGTCGTTGCGCTTGCCGCCTTTGCCCTCTCCCTGGTCGCCATCGGTCGCTTCGACTTCGGGGGGGCCGACTACAACACCTACCAATTCGAGGTGGATCGCTCCTGGATCGCTGCCATCAACGCCTCATATCACGTCGGGGTCGACGGAATCAGCCTGCCGCTTCTCGTCCTGTCGACCTTCATCGTCGTGCTCTCGGTGGTCTAATCATGGAATCACTGGGACGAGCCGCGCAACCCGAGAGCCTTCCTCGCCCTCACCCTGCTCCTGGCCACGGGCATGAACGGCACCTTCGTCGCCCTCGACCTGGTCCTTTTCTTCATCTTCTTCGAAATCGTGCTTCTCCCCATGTACTTCATGATCGGGATCTGGGGCGACCGCACCCCGCGCAAGATCCCCGGGTTCGCCCGCGACGTCGAGACACGCCTCTACGCCGCCATCAAGTTCTTTCTGTTCACGTTGTTTGGCTCGGCGTTCATGCTCCTCGGTTTCCTGGCCCTCTACTTCCGCTCCGGAGACGTCCCAGGCGGAGAGCGCACCTTCGACATTGTCGAACTGACCAATCTCGGCGCCGGCGGCGCCTTCACCGGGGACTTTGCCTTTCTCGTCTTTGGCGCCATGTTCCTTGGCTTCGCCGTCAAGGTCCCGATGTGGCCGTTGCACACCTGGCTCCCCGATGCCCATACCGCGGCGCCCACCGTGGGGTCGGTGCTGCTGGCTGCCATCCTCCTGAAACTGGGGTCGTACGGGTTCATCCGGATATCGCTCCCCATCCTCCCCCAGGAGGCTGTCAACTGGGCCCCGGCGATCGCCGTCCTTGCCGTGATTGGGATCATCTATGGAGCGCTGGCATGCCTCGCCCAGACCGACATGAAACGCCTCATCGCCTTCTCCTCGGTCGGCCATATGGGCTTTGTCATGCTTGGGATCGCCACTCTGACCGACATCGGCCTCAACGCCGCCATCATCGGGATGGTCGCTCACGGTCTTATCACCGGACTCCTCTTCTTCCTGGCCGGATCGATGAGCCATCGCTACCACACCAGGGAGATGGACCGCCTCGGAGGGAACCAGAAGCTGATGCCGGTGATGGGAGCGATCCTCGCCTTCACCGCCATGGCCTCGCTTGGGCTCCCCGGGCTGGCGGGGTTCTGGGGGGAGTTCATGTCGCTGGTCGGCGCCTACAACCCGTTGACCGGGCTGCCGCTGGGGCTCTTCCGCGGGGCAATGGTCGTTGGAGCGATCGGAACCGTCCTCACCGCCGGCTACATGCTCTACATGCTGCAGAAGGTCAACCTCGGGGAGCCAAAGGAGGAGTGGCAGGGTCACGCCTTCCATGACGCCGACCGTTTCGAGTTGGCGGCTTGGGTCCCGATCATCGTTCTCATCGTTGTCATTGGGCTTTACCCCCGGGTCGTATTTGGAGCCACCACCGACTCGGTGGTATCGCTGGTGGAGATGGTGTTCGAGAACGGTGGTGCGGCCGTGGCCTCACTGCGCGGGGGCTGAGCCTTGACCTTCGAGATCGACTATCTGGCGCTCGCACCCGAGCTCATCGTGGTGGCGACGCTGCTTGCCGTTTTCACCCTTGATCTCCTCCTTCCCCGCCCCAGGAAATACTGGACGGCGACCGTGGCGGTGGCGGGAACGGCGCTGGCGGCGGTACCCATCATCATCATGGCGGTCGACGGCGCTACCCGGTCGATGTTCGACGGCAGCTATGTGGTCGACACCTTTGCGCTCGTTCTCAAAGGCCTCTTCGTGGTGGCCGCATACCTCGTCTTTCTCATGTCGCACAAATACATCGAGAGCGACCGCTACTACCAGGGCGAGTACTACTTCCTGCTTCTGGCGTCGCTCCTCGGGTCGTTGGTGATGGCATCCTCCCGCGATCTCATCATCCTCTTCATCGGGCTCGAGCTCACCACAGGTCCGCTCTACCTTCTCACCGGCTGGCGCAAGGGTGATGCCAAATCGAACGAGGCCTCGCTCAAGTACTTCATCCTCGGTGTGCTCTCCACTGCAATCCTCCTCTATGGGATGTCGCTCCTCTACGGGCTCACCGGTGAGGTGGGCTTCGAGCAGATCTCATCGGCCGTGATAGGGCTGGAGAGAGAGCCTGCGTTGATCATCGCCGTGCTATTCATGATCGTGGGGTTTGGTTTCAAGGTGGCAGCGGCGCCGTTCCACTTCTGGGCGCCGGATACCTATGAAGGGGCACCCACCCCGGTGACGGCCTATCTCAGCGTCAATTCCAAGGCGGCCGGGTTCGTGGCGATGCTCCTGGTGATGTATCTGGCGTTGCCGACCGTGTCGGTGGTGTGGGCCCCGGCACTGTGGGCGCTGGCGGCACTCTCGATGACCTTGGGAAATCTCTCGGCGCTGCGGCAGACCAACATCGTCCGCCTGCTGGCGTACTCATCGGTGGCACAAGCCGGTTTCATGCTCGTTCCCTTCGCCGCCGCCGGCGTTGCGGGGGCCGACCTCGAGGAGGCCTTTGCCGCCACCATCATCTACCTGGTCATATACGCTGTCATGAACCTGGGTGCCTTTGCCTCGGTGATAGCCGCCGCCGAGAAGACCAGGTCGGGCGAGCTCGGTGCCTGGGCAGGGCTGGGGCAGCGTGACGCCAGGCTCGGTCTGCTGGTTGCGATCTTCTTCTTCTCGCTGGCGGGGATCCCGCCGCTCGCGGGGTGGTTCGCCAAGTTCGCAATGTTTCGCGCAGTGATCATCGCCGGTGGTGCGGCGACGGTGTCGCTGGCGGTGATCGCAGCAGTGAACGTGGTCATCGCCCTCTACTACTACGCCAGGGTGGTCAAGTCGGTGTGGCTCGACTCCTACGCCGGCGAGGTGATTCCCCCCGAGCCCCCGGCAGGGTCGTTGCGCCTGGCGCTGGGAATCGCGGTGGCGCTGACCGTGGTCATCGGGGTATTTCCCACGCTGGCGACCGTCTTTGGCGACGCTTCACGGGTATTGGCGGGAGGTTGATCTAGCTGTGGACCGATCTCTTTAGGTTCCGATACTCCCGCTCCAGCAGCGACCACAAGGTGTGGTCGACCCAGTTGCCGCGGATGAGGAGCTCCTCACGTAGAACCCCCTCACGGGTGAACCCGAGCTTTTGTGCAACCCGGTCGCTGGGATCGTTACCCACCGCGATCCGCAGCGTGACCTTGTGGTATCCCAACTCGTCGAAAGCCAGGTGAACGAGGCATCGCGTGGCCTCGGTTGCGATGCCCTGCGAAGTGGCGTCGCTGCGGACCCAATACCCGATCTCTGCGACCTTTCCCAGCTTGGAGGTGGTCCAGATAGAGATGTTGCCCATGTGGCGGCCCAGGTCATCGAGCATCCGTATCGAGTAATCCCAGGCCCGATCCTCCTTCCAGGCCGCCATCGACTCTCTGATGAAGGCGGCGGCATCGCTCTTGGTGTAGTCGAGCCGCGCCCATGGAAGCCATTGGTGAAGCTCGGGTAACGAGGCCCTGACACCGTCGTCAAGCGAGAAGACGTCGCGCCGGCTGAAGCGACGAAGGAGCAGTCTCTCGGTTTCGAGTTCTGTAGGGGGCACGGCGTCCCAGGATATCGGGCGACCTAGCATTCCACCGAATGTGGACCAGGCTCCGTTACCAGGCGGATCCCCCTCCGCTCGGGGAGCAGCCGATGGCCGCCGTTCTCATAGCCCT
>CAZKFU010000155.1:0-3778 GCA_964552165.1 uncultured Acidimicrobiaceae bacterium | reverse complement strand
GACGAGAAGAGTTACAACGATTGGGCCCAGGTTCCCGATGACCCCGAAGAGCAGTGGGAGGCCGTCGGCGACCTCGCCGCCGATTACGCCGAGAGCTGCGTGGCCGAGATCGGCGATCCCGAGGCTCTCGCCTATCTGGGAACCGGCCAGGCGGTCCATGACCTGGAGATGTTCCGAAGACATCGAGGCTACGGCCGGCTCACCATCTACGGGGAGAGCTATGGGACGAGGTACGCCCAGACCTACGCCGCCACCTACCCAGAATCGGTGGAGCGTTTGGTGCTCGATGGCACCATCGACCCCACCCGCGACGACGTTCAGTTCCAGCTCGACCAGATCGCCGCCTTCGAAGCCGTGTTGCAGTCGATGTTCGGGGCGTGCGACCTCGATGACCTCTGCGCCGCCGATATGGGGCGGACCGCCTCCGTCGCCTACCGCGACCTGGTGAGCCGGCTACGCGAGGAGCCGATCACGGTCACCTTCCCCGTCGCGCCGGACTATTGGGACAAGATCCCGCTGCTGGCCGACGACATCCTCTACCTGGCCTGGTCGGCGATGTACGCGGAGTCCGACCGAATGTTCTTCCTGAGGGCACTGGCCGCCGCCGGCCGCGGCGACTACACCCCGATGATGCGACTCCTGGGTCTTGACTTCAGTCAGGGATTGTCGGCGACGCTCAACATCGCGGTGAACTGCCTCGATGGCTCCATCCCAGGCGACGACAGCAATGCCGAGATCGAAGCCATCACCGCCGCCCGCGGCACTGTCACCGAAGAGCATCGCTGGCTCTTCGGAAACGCCCCTACCTGCGTCTTCTGGCCCCACGTCGACCCTCTCCAGGAGCCCCCGCCGCCTTTCGTCGGCGCCGGCACCCCCACCCTGGTCGTTGCCGCCGAAGGCGATGTGGTCACCCCCTACTCGCATGCGGTGGCGGTAGCGGAGCGCCTCGCCTCCGGCCATCTGCTGACTGTGCGGGGAGGATCCCACGTCATGTACGGCCGCGGCATCGTCTGCATAGATGACGCGGTGACCGCCTTCATCGTCGAGGGCACGTTCCCCGACACCGAACGATGCGACGCCGATCTCATCGGTCTCTACCTGCCGCTGATTCCCGAGTCGGCCGCCGGGCAAGGCGCCCAGGAAATGCTGAGCCATATCGACGACGAGTTGTATGCGATGCCGGAGCTGGTGATGTGGAACGGGTACGACGAGATGGAGGTGAGCTGCAACCACGGCGGCGGAGTCACCTTCATCGGGGACGACACCCGAACCTGGTTCGATCTCGATGACTGTGGTCTGGCATCGTGGTTGATGGTGAACGGCGACGGAGAGTGGGACTTTGAGATCGGCTCCACCCGTCTCGACGTCGCGTTCAACGAGTGCACCTACGTCTTCGAGCTGAGATGGGACACCCTGAGAAGCTCTCTCGAGGAGGACTGCGGCTGAGGGCGATCGCCCTAGGCGTGCAGGGTGATCAGAAAGCGATGACGACCGCGGTGCCGCTGGCGACGACCATCAGCATGCTGTCGGCGATAGTCTCGAAGTCGAGGTCGACTCCGACCACCGCGTTGGCGCCGAGCGCCGCCGCCGCCTCGCTCATCTCGGCAAGGGCGGTGTCGCGTGCGGCGCGAATCTCCCTCTCATAGACGGCGGACCGGCCGCCGACGATGTTCCGCACGGCCGCCGCAAAGTCCTTGAAAATGTGGGCGCCGAGGATGGCCTCGCCGCTGACCACACCCTTGTACTCGGTGATGGATCGGCCCTCGATCCCGGGGGTGGTGGTGACGATCATGACGCTCCTTCTGGCGGGTGACGCGTTGCGGGCCCAGGTTACGAGGCTTGCGCTTCCGGACCCCCCAGCGAACGAGAGGGGCGCCGCCAGCTTCGTCCCCGCGACCGAAGCGAACGGGGGGAAGGTCCCTGCGAGCCGAAGGCTCGGAGGTAGGGGCTCGCGGTCAGAGCTCGGCGAAGAAGGCGGCGATGTCGGCGGCGAGCAATTCCGGCTCTTCGGCGGGAGCGAAATGGCCACCGCGGGGCATCGGAGTCCACCTCTGCACGTTGTAGAGCCGCTCCGCCCACTCCCGGGGCAGGTGGCCCTCGGAGACGAAGTTGTTGTCAAACAGAGCGATGGCCGTGGGCACCCCGACCCGGTCGTCGGGACCGATCACGTCACCGTAGGTCCCGTGCCACCTGTTGTCGTAGTAGTCCCTGATCGAGGTGGTGATGGTCCCTGTCACCCAAAACACGGTCACCAGCGTCAGTAAGAAGTCCCGCGTGAACCGCTTCTGGAGGTCACCATCGCTGTCGGTCCACGAGCGCCACTTCTCGAGGATCCACGCCGCCAGTCCCACCGGTGAGTCGTTGAGGGCGTAGCCGACCGTCTGCGGCTTGGTGGACTGGATGCTGCTGTAGCCTCGCTCGGTGTCATCCCACCTCTCGACATCCGCCAGATAAGTCTTCTCGGCATCGGTCAGCGGAGGTGATCCGGGACCGGTGTAGGGGCTCACGTCGAGGTTGTGGAGGTGGAGTCCGATCAGCGGCTCAGGTGTATCGAGCGCCATGAAGGTGGAGACCGCCGATCCAAAGTCACCGCCCTGGGCGCCGTAGCGCTGATACCCCAGCCCCAGGAGCAGCTGGTGCCACAACCCGGCGACATACCGTGTCGTCACCCCGGTGCGGGGGGGTCGTTGCGAGAAGCCGTAGCCGGGGAGCGACGGGATCACGACGTCGAACGACGGACCGTCGATCCCGTGGGCGCCGGGGTCGGTCAACAGCGGCACCAGAGACAAGAGCTCGGTGAAGTTGCTGGGCCAACCGTGGGTCAGTATCAACGGGATCCCTCCTCCCCGAGGAGACCTCTCGTGGATGAAGTGGATTCGCACCCCGTCCACGGTTGCTTGGAAATGGGCGAACCGGTTGAGGAATTCCTCCTGGGCACGCCAGTCGAAGCCAGCCGCCCAATACTCGGACAGCGACCGGAGGTACGCCAGCTCGGTGCCCTGGTTCCACCCGATCCCCGGGATCTGGTCCGGCCAGCGCATCGCCTCGATCCGAGCCCGGAGATCGGACAGGACCTCTTTTGCGACATCGATGACAAACGGCTCGGCCACTAACTCCTTACCTATTGGCATCCTCCTCGGGGTGGCGATGCTACCGATCGTCAGTGCAGGGAATGGCCGGGTAGACGATCATTCGCCCTCCAGCGTGTGTAGTCATGTTGGAGACGTGGACGACCATGGCGAATGACCCTTCCGAAGAAAGTGCCAATCTTCAGATCCTCAGGGCGGCGGAGCCTTTCGAGAGCTTCTTTCACCGAGAGTTCCCAAAAATGGTCGCCGTGGCCTACGCCATCTCCGGGAGCCGCTGGGCGGCCGAGGAGCTGGCACAGGAGGCCTGTCTTCGCGCCTTCAAGTCATGGGAGTCGATATCCCGGTACGACAAGCCGGGTGCCTGGCTGCGACGAGTGACCATCAACCTCTCCAACTCGCTGCTCCGAAGAAAGGTGAGCGAGATCAAGGCGCTGGAGCGTTATGCGGTGGGTCGCATCGAGTCGATCGACCCCCACCCTGAGGACGAGATCGAGTTCTGGGCCCAGGTGAAGGCGCTTCCCCGCCGCCAGCGGGAGGTCGTCGTTCTCCATTATGTGGATGACCTGAGCACCGCCGACATCGCCGAGGTGCTCGACATCGCCGAGTCCTCGGTGCGTACCCACCTGCAGCGAGGCCGACAGACGCTGGTGCGCACGGTGGACAGCGGAGGGCGGACATGAGGCCCGAGC
>CAZKFU010000154.1:0-3803 GCA_964552165.1 uncultured Acidimicrobiaceae bacterium | reverse complement strand
CACCGGCCAGACCGCCTTCAGGCTGCGCAGACGCACCCGCCAGCTCTCCGCCGGGCACCACGGGCAGCTCGACGGGGTAAAGCCCGGACCGCTGGTAGATCTCGATGAAGTTGACTCCTATCGCCGCGGATCTCACCACCACGTCGGTGGCCCCCGGCGAGGGGTCCTCGAGATCGACGAGTTCCATCACTTCGGGGCCCCCGAGGCGGCTCACTTGGATTGCTTTCATGAAGAGAGACGGTAATCCCAGTCGTGGGGGCACCCTGCTGGCGACGTCAACTTCTCCTCAGTTTTGAAGGGCGAACTCCCCGGGCCCGATGAACAGAAGCAGCACCGCGGCGGCGAGGAGGACCAGATCGAACTCCCATCCGGTGGTGGTCTGCGAGAAGAAACCGGTGTTCCACGTGTCAGCTTGAGAACGATCGCTCCGATCATGATGATCCCAAAGGCGATGGCGACCAGCTGGGTGAGGACGCCCAGGGCGAGCAGGATCCCCCCGCCGGGCTCGATCAGCCCTTGAACGGTGATGACGGTGGTCATCGCTTGGCTGGGTCCACCGGCCATGGCCTCGGCCATCCCCTTCAACCGTCGATGGGGACAGATCGAGAGCTAGCTGTTTGCTCCCAGCCAGGTCAACAGCAGCTCGTTGAGCCGATCAGGGGCGTCCAGCGGTATCCAATGCGAGGCCCCCTCTATCCGCTCATAACGCCACTCGGCGTCGACGAACTCGCCTGATCGCTCCATCTGCTTCTCGGTGAGGGCCAAGTCGCCGCTGCTCCACACCCCCAGGGTGGGCACGGTGCTAGGCGGCACCAAACGGCGTGGTCTGACGAGTTGTGAGGGGTGGGCGTTGGCCCGGTACCAGTTGAGCGAGGCGGTCAGCGCGCCTTCCGGCGCGAGATTCTCGATCCAATTCTCGGTTTCGGGGTGGTTGCCCATCAACCGGCGGAACATCGCCCAGTCGTTCTGCGACAGCCATCCCTCGGCTGTGCCCTCGAACTGGAACAACAGCATGTACCACGACCATCGCATCTGCTCCAGCCCTGCCTGGTTGAAGGCGTTGGGGTGGCCGGCCGAGAGTGCGGTGAGGCTGGCCACCCGATGCGGAGCGGAGATGGCCAACCCCCATGCCGCCACGGCCCCGGAGTCGTGTCCCACCACGTGGGCGCGCTCGGCGCCGATGTCGTCGAGAAGGCTGATCATGTCGGTGACCGAGGCAGAGACCCGGTAGTCGTCCACCTTCCCCGGGCGGTCGGATCCTCCCATCCCCCTCACATCTGGCGCCAGCACCCGGTACCCATTGTCGACAAGAACCGGCACCTGGTGGCGCCACAACCGGGCGGTGTCGGGCCAGCCGTGGATCATGAGGACCACCGGGCCATCGGCGGGGCCGTGGTCGGTGGTGAGAATGCTGAGCCCGCCCGTCTCCACCCGGCGCGACTTCTGGTAGACGTCGAACACGCCGGAGACCGTAGTGGGGCCAAGCGGGGCCCCTGGCGTGTGCAACGGGCCGCAGTGGCGGCGGGTAGGTGCACACGCTGCAGGCCCGAAGGCCGCGAATAGTGGTAGCAACCTGTCCCGGCTAGGCTTCCTCTTGTGCACGCACGATGCGTGCTTCCGCCTTGCTTTGCTTCAGTCGCTCCGTCGGATGATGCGGTGGGGCAGTCCGGCTCCCAGGTCGCAGACCTGAGGTCGGGTTGTTCGGCCTGCTTGGTGTCCTGATAGACCGACGGTCCGGCTCAAAGGAGCATGCAATGTCAACAAACCTATACGTGGGGAACCTTTCGTTCACCACCACATCAGCTGACCTCGAGGCGCTTTTCGCCCAGCAGGGCCCAGTAACCAGAGCGCAGGTGATCGCTGACCGCGACACCGACCGCTCCCGTGGCTTCGGGTTCGTCGAGATGGGAACGGCCGAGGCCGCCCAGAAGGCGATCAGCACCCTTGATGGCAGCGACTACGAAGGTCGCAACCTCAAGGTCAACCTGGCCAAAGAGCGATCAACACGCTGAATACCCTTCCTGCCGTTCCGGCAGTAGAAGGCAGTCGGCGAAGCGTCGAGGCGGGGGTTGGTTCGCCCATTCCTCTCCCGGCGCTTTGCCGCGCTCAGATCGGCTCCTCGCGTGGGTAGGCCGGGAGGCGAGGCCATGGCCAAGCGGGCCAGAGAACGGGCTCGCCAGCAGAAGCAGGAGGCCAAGCGGGAGAAACTGGCGGCGCGAGCCGCCGAGGCCGAAGCCTCGACAGATCCGCCCATCGACGAGGAACGCCTCATGAATGAGTTCGCCAGGCTCAGCGAGAGCTACGACGCCAATCGCATGTCCGCGGCCGACTACGCCGAGCACCGGCGCCGGATCTTCTCCGAGCTCGGGCTGGAAACCGACTGAGCCCGGACAGGCACCCCCCCTCGGCGCGCCCGCTGCGCTCGCTGGCGCCGGTCCCCCCGCAAAGCAGGGGGACAACGATTTGTTCTTCCCCCGCCGGCGAGGGAAGTGGCTCGGCCCGTTAGGCCGAGACGAAGGGGGTGGGCTCTCGGAGTCGGTAGTGTCGCCACCGTCCCTCCAAGAAGGAAGCCCCCCATGGAAGAACACCCCAACGCCAAGATCTACCGGAAGGCCATGGAAGACATGGCGTCGGATCCCCAAAGCATCGCTGAGGTGCTCGCCGATGATGTCGTGTGGTGGCAGATCGGATCGCCCGAACCGCTGCGCGGCAAGGAAGCCGTGCTCCAGTCATTGGAGGGTTTCGAGGGTGTCGACTTCGACATCGACCTCCACGACGTGACCGCCAGCGACGACCATGTCGTAGGGCTGGTCACCGCCACGGTCCGGGTCGGAGATCACGAGTTCTCCTACCGCACCGCCGAGATCGCCCACATCAAGGGCGGCAAGGTGACCGAGCGCTGGGCGTTCTCCGACGACACCGAGGCGATCACCAACTTCTTCTCGGGTTTCGCCGCCGAATAGGCCTTCGTTAGCCGGCTACCAGTAATGCGGTCGGGGCCCGATGGCACGCCCCAGCGCACCCAGTATCCAGAAGATGGCGCCCACCACCACCAGGATTCCTCCGATGGTGTAGAGCAGGCCAACTTTGAACACCAGCGCCAACAGGATCAGGATCACGCCTGTAACGATCATGAGAATCACTCCGTCATCAGATCTGCTTTGTCATTCGTAGAGCGCCGATGGCAACCGACGCCCATGACCACTACTACCCCGATCTCGCCATGTCGAAACCGCGGTGACACCCTGATCGACCCTGGCAGAAAGAGCCCGACGACTCTGTGCCGAGGCCGCGGTAGGGCCGACACAGAGGGGAGAATGCGCCACACGTGGCCCTGACCCCCAAACACGAAAAGGCTGCCCCAGCGTCGTGGTGGTGGCTCGTCGCCATTATCGTCGTGGCCCTGTCCGGCTGCACCGAGGCCGTTACCCCCGAGATCGACAAGCCCCAACCCCGCGACGTCGAGCGCTGCCTCGAGTCGGAGTTCAGCTGCATCACCATCGAGGCCCCTCTCGACCACGACGACGCCGACGCCGGCACCATCGACGTCGTCTTCGCCGTCCGCTCCCCCGATGGGCCCACCCAAGGTGTCCTGGTCACCGCCGTGGGAGGTCCTGGGGGCTCGGGGATCGAGCAGGCCGACGCATACCTGGCCACTCTCGACCCCGAGATCACCGACAACTTCGAGCTCGTCTTCTTCGACCAGCGAGGAGTCGGGATGTTCGAGGAGCCGGCGTGTCCAGAAGCCGACGAGAAGAGTTACAACGATTGGGCCCAGCTCCCCGATGACCCCGAAGAGCAGT
>CAZKFU010000153.1:0-3818 GCA_964552165.1 uncultured Acidimicrobiaceae bacterium | reverse complement strand
ATGTTGGCTAGGAGATCGACGACCTCGGGCTCGGTGAGCGGCGCCGGAAGATCAAGAGTCTCATCTCTGATCGTCTCCGGGATCGTCGAGGCGACCAGATCGTCGAGCGTCTCCGCTCCGACCGTGGCCAGCATCTTCTCTATCGAGGGGCCGTCGGGGCCGATGTGTCTGTCTGCGAAGCTCGGGGATGGCATCGATCCGTTCCTTTGACGATCTCTGCTCCCCGCTGTCGCAACCAGCTCCAGCGTGGCCTCGACCAGACGGTCCTTACGCCTGAGAGTTTCCGGGGAGGGTCTTGCACCTTCGGCGCCCCGCTTGGCCGGGGCTCTCCCGTCCGGGGTCAGCGGCCGACGACCATCTTAGGCGAAGTCATCCGTTGCGCCGGTCTGCAGCGCAAGCCTCATTTGCTCACCAGCTAGGGTGCCCCGATGCCTGGCGCCGGAAGCGAATGATCCTGGCCCAACCCGCAGCCATCGTCACGGCTCCCCTGAACGAGCACGACGTGCTGGTGTTTCTCGTCCAAATACTGCTGCTCGTCGGGATGGCCCGGCTTCTCGGCTCGGCGATGCGTCGGATAAACCAGCCTCCAGTGGTGGGCGAGCTGCTGGCCGGTGTGATCCTGGGACCGTCACTCTTCGGTGTGTTGTTCACCGATGCTCACCTATGGGTCTTTGGTGGCAGCGCAGCCGCCGCGTCGGCCGTTTTCGGTCTCGCCTGGCTCGGCGTCGTGTTTCTCCTCATGGTCATGGGTTATGAAACGGATCTGGGGATCATCTCCCGCTTCCGAAGGGTGGCGCTCGCAGTCGCGGCAGGATCATTGGTCCTTCCCATGATCGCGACCGGGGCATTCGGCTTTGTGCTTGCGAGGCAGTTGTCGGGAGAGGCCGGCGCACCACAATGGGTCACGGCGTCGTTCTTTGCCTTGGCTCTCTCGGTATCGGCGTTGCCCGTCGTTGGCAAGATCCTGGCCGACCTTGGATATCTGCGTCGAAACTTCGGGCAGATCACGCTGGCTGCGGCGATGGCCAAAGACGCTGTTGGATGGTTGATCCTCGCGCTGCTCTCCGGCGTTGCCGCCGGAGGAATCGAACTTGATCGGATCTTGGTCTCATTTGGTGGACTGTCTCTCTTCGTCCTCTTCATGCTGACTCTCGGGAAGCAACTGCTCGATTGGATCTTTCGGTACGTCCTCGCTCGCGGCTCCGATACGACCTCGGGTTTCGCCATCGCCGTCGCCGCCGGGATCGCGGGCGCGGCGGTCACCCAGGCGTTGCATGTCGAAGCGATCCTCGGTGCCTACCTGGTGGGGCTTGCCCTTGCCCGCACCAGACATCAGCTGCCTCAGGTCCGCGACCGGTTGGAGTTGGTCACCGCGTCGTTCTTCGCCCCGATCTTCTTCGCGACGAGCGGGCTCCGCGTCGACATCACCGCCCTCGCTTCGGTGGAAACGGCGCTTTGGACCCTGACGGCGATCGTCCTCGCGATCGCCTCCAAAATCGCCGGAACGGTCATCAGCGGAAGGATGGCCGGCATCGACTACCGGCAAGGGTTGGCTCTTGGCTCGGGACTGAGCCCGCTCGGAGTCATGGGGGTGGTGGTTGCGATCATCGGGCTCAACGTTGGGGTCATCAACGAGGTCGCATACACGGTCCTGGTGCTGGCCGCGGTGATCACATCACTGGTTGCGCCCATGATGCTGAAATGGGCGGCAGAACGCCTGGAATCGCTGCCCGAGGAAGAGGTTCGGCTGCTCCGTGAGACACTCCGAGGCGACGCCGAGATCCTCGCTGCCTCGCGGATTCTTCTTCCTACCAGAGGGGGGGTGAACAGCGCCTACGCCGCCCAGCTCGTGGCGGCAGTGTTTCCCGATGCCGAGGTGACCGTCATCGCCGTGGACATCCCCAAGACAAAACGGCCCTGGGGTTGGCGGCGCCGGGGTCGCGCCAGCGCATCAGACCCAACCGAGGTCGTCGAAAGGCTGGGCACCACGCACGCCAGACTGATCAGAAAGGTCGCTTCGCACCCGGCAAACGCCATCATCGACGAGAGCAGACTGGGCTACGACCTGCTCGTCATGGGAGCCTCGCGTGGGGAGGAAGGCTCGGCAATGCTGTCGACCGTCATCGAGAGGGTCCTCAGTGAGACCGGAATCCGGACGATGATCGTTCAGTCTCCCGAGGGTCGGGGAGCGCCATCGCACCTTCCACGGAGGATCCTGGTGCCAATCACCGCCAGTCGATCAAGCCGGGCTGCCGAAGAGTTGGGATATTCCCTGGCTCGAGCCTCGGGGGGAGATGCCGTTGCGGTTCACGTCATCAACCGCCCCGACGGAAGGGGAACGGTCCTCGGTGGTGGCACCATCGAGCTATCTCGAAGCGCCGCCCAGGCGATGATGGCTGAAGCCCGCCAGTTCGCGGCCCGACTCGAGGTCGACATCGAGACAGCCATCCGCATCGCACCCAACGCCGAGAAGGAGATTCTCGACTACGCACTCGGCGTTGGCGCCGATCTCCTCGTACTGGGGACCTCGAGCCGACCGCTGACCAACCAGCCCTTCTTTGGGCATCGCGTGAGCTATATGACCGAGCATTCCCCCCTCCCTGTCGTCATTGTGGCGCTCCCATCCATGCGGTGGGTGCCTTAGGCCACCTCAAACGTTGAACCTGAAGTCGACGACATCGTTGGGTCTCATCACATAGGACCTGCCTTCGGTGCGCACCTGGCCCGCCGCCCTTGCCGCAGACCACGACCCAGCCTCTATCAGATCGTCGAAGTCGACGACCTCGGCGGCGATGAACCCCCTCTGGAAATCGGTGTGAATGACGCCGGCGGCTTCCAAGGCGTTTGCCCCCGAACGGATCGTCCATGCCCTCACCTCCTTGGGGTTACCGGTGAGGAAGCTTTGCAGACCCAGGGCCCGGTATGCCGCCCTGACCACAGCGTCCAGTCCTGGCTCGGTGCGGCCGGTAGCGGCGAGAAGCTCGGCCCGGTCGTCGTTGGTGAGTTGCGCGAGCTCGGATTCGATCTGGGCGTCGATGAAGAGCGCCTCTGATCCCTCCACCAGCGACGCCAGCTCGAGGCGCCCCCGACCGTCGCCGAGTGTCGCCTCGTCGCAATTGAACAGGTAGATCACCGGTTTGGCGGTGAGCAGGTGGAGGTCGGCATACTCGGCCCCCCGATCCACGAGCCTCCCGCTGATCATTCGCCCCGAGGCCACCACGTCTCGTAGTTCCCTCAGCACGCCGATGACCGACGGTGGCTCTCTGTCTGCCTTCGACTCTCTCTCCAGCCGTGCCAGCCGTCTCTCGACCGTCTCCAAATCGGCAAGGGCCAGCTCGACCTCGACGATCTCGATGTCACGTTTGGGGTCGACACCATCATCGATGTGGGCAACACGGGGGTCTTCGAACGCCCTCACCACATGAAGAACGGCGTCCACGTCTCGGATGTTGGCCAGGAACCGATTCCCCAGCCCTTCGCCTTCGCTCGCACCTCTTACCAGCCCGGCGATGTCGACGAAGGTGACCGTGGCCGGGGTCACCTTCCCTGGGTTGAATATCCCGGCCAGACCCCGGAGACGGGGGTCGGGGATCGGCACGACACCGGTGTTGGGCGCGATGGTGGCGAACGGGTAGGAGGCGGCGACGACCCCGGCGTTCGTCAACGCATTGAACAGGGTCGACTTGCCGGCATTGGGAAGTCCGACGATTCCGATGGAGAGGCTCACCCAGGCGAGACTAGGAAGCGATACCGTCGCCGGGGCTCACTCATACCTGATTCGGGGGTCGAGAACGGCGTAGAGGAGGTCGACGATCAGG
>CAZKFU010000152.1:511-3819 GCA_964552165.1 uncultured Acidimicrobiaceae bacterium | reverse complement strand
TGAACGGAACCGCGGTTAGCGCCGAGGTGGAGCCTCGAACCCTTCTCGTTCACTTCCTTCGCGAGCAGCTCGCCTTGACCGGAACCCACGTCGGATGCGAGACCGGTTACTGCGGGGCGTGCACGGTCCATATCAACGGCAAGTCGGTCAAGTCATGCTCCATGCTGGCGGTGCAGGCCGAAGGAGCCGAGATCACCACCATCGAAGGGCTCGCCGGCAATGGCGAGCTCCACCCGGTCCAGGAGGGCTTCTGGGAGCGTCACGGCCTCCAGTGCGGCTTCTGCACCCCGGGGATGATCATGCAGTCCGCCTTCGTCCTCTCCGAGAACGACGCCCCGGATGAGGGCGAGATCAGACACGGTCTGGAAGGCAACCTGTGCCGCTGCACCGGATATCACAACATCGTCCGCGCCGTCGAGTACGCCGGTGCCAAGATGAGGGGCGAAGAGCCACCGCCCCCCGATTGGGAGGGAGGCTCGTCATGACCACCACTACCAGCGTCATGGGCGGGGTAGTCAAGCGCCGCGAGGACCCCGCTCTGATCCGAGGCACCGGCACCTTCGTAGACGACCTCAATCCCACCGGGTTGCTCCACGCCGCCTTCACTCGGAGCCCGTTGGCCCACGCCAGGGTCACCAAGATCGACACCTCGGCCGCCAAGGAGATGCCTGGTGTTGCCGCCGTCTACACCATCGACGACGTCCGTCATCTGGGCCCGCTCTTGACCCAGGTTCCGATCGGAAAGCTGAGGCCACTGCTCGCCGACGGGATGGTGAATCACACCGGGGAGGCGGTGGCGATGGTGATCGCCGACAACGCCTACCGCGCCCGCGATGCCGCCGACGCCGTGACCGTGGACTACGACCCCCGTCCCGTGGTGGTCGACCTCAAGGAGGCGGCCTCGGACGAGGTCAAGGTCCACGACGACCTCGAGTCCAACGTCATCCACACCTGGACCTATCACGGTTATTGGGAGGCCCTCGGTCTCGAGGACCAAGCCCCCAAGGTCCAGGCGGCCAAGGAGCGCGACGACGCCGTGGTGGTGAGCATGGAGATGACCAACCAAAAGCTCATCCCGGTGCCCATCGAGCCCCGCTCGGTGATGGCGGAGTGGAACGAGGGCTATGAGCGGTTCATCGTCCACTCCTCAACGCAGATACCGCACGCCCTGGCCGGCGCCATCTCCAAGACCTTCGGGATGGCCGCCAACTCGGTGCGGGTGATCGCCCCTGAGGTGGGCGGCGGGTTCGGGTGCAAGCTCAACGTCTACAACGACGAGATCCTGGCCTGCTTCGCCGCCAAGGCGACGGGTCGGCCGGTGAAGTGGACCGAGACCCGGCGCGAGGCCCCTGGTTCGACGATCATGGGCCGTGGTTGGGTTGGAACCGCAACCATCGTTGGCACCGCCGACGGCGAGATACTCGGCTACGAGTTCGACGGGATCGCCGACATGGGAGCCTATTCCCAGGACTTCACCGTCGCCATCCCGCTGCTCGGGCTGTGGGTGGCCTCGGGGCAGTACAAGATGCCCACCAGCTGGACGCTGCGGTGTGTGCACACCCACACCATGACCACCGATGCCTATCGGGGGGCGGGACGTCCCGAGGTCATGTATTACCTGGAGCGGATCATCGACGCCTACGCCCGCGAGATCGGGATGGATCCCTTCGAGGTGCGGAAGAAGAACTTCTGGGGCGCCGACGAGTTCCCGGCGACCATGGGATGTGGTTTCTCGCTCGACTCGGGTGACTACCACAGCGCCGTCGACAAGCTCGTCGAGATCGCCGACTACGCCGGGCTACGCCAGATGCAGGAGGAGGCCCGAGCCGAGGGCAGGCACATCGGGATAGGGATCGGCTCCTATGTCGAGGTCTGCGGGTTCGGCCCCGCCGTCCTTGCCGAGATCGGGTTCTCCTGGAGCGAATACGGGCTTCCCACCTCGTTCAACGGGTCGGGCATGGTGCGGGTCAACCCCGACGGAACGGCGACGGTGGTCATCGGTACCGGGCCTTCCGGCCAGGGCCATGAGACCACCTGGGCCCAGATCGTCTCCGGTGGTCTGGGTATTCCGGTGGAGGACATCAAGGTGCGCCACGGCGACACCTGGGAGTCGCCCACCGGGATCGGCACCTTCGGCTCTCGGTCTATCGCGGTCGATGGGGCCGCCACCTACGCCGCCACCGAGACGATCAGGGAGAAGTCGGCGCAGATAGCCGCCCACCTTCTGGAGGCGGCAGCCGACGATATCGTCCTCGCCGACGGCGGGGCGCACGTCGCCGGGTCGCCCGACCGCAGGGTGGAGTGGTCAGAGATTGCAACCGCCGCCTACCAGGCCCACAAGCTGCCCGAGGGAATGGCCTCGGGGCTGGAGTCGACGATGACCTTCAGCCCCGGCAACGCCACCTGGCCGTTTGGGACCCACCTCGCCGTGGTCGAGGTCGACGCCGAGACCGGGGACGTCAAGCTGTTGAGCTACTTCGCAGTCGACGACTGCGGCAACGTCATCAACCCGATGATCGTCGAGGGACAGATTCACGGCGGCATCGCGCAGGGCCTCGGGCAGGCGCTGTTCGAGGAGGCTGGTTACGACTCCGACGGCAACTGCCTGACCACGTCGCTGGTCGACTACCCGATACCCACCGCCGCCGATCTGCCGTTGTTTCATCTGGATCGGACGGTTACCCCGACCGACGTCAACCCGATGGGGGTGAAGGGAATAGGCGAGGCGGGGACCATCGGCTCATCGCAGACGGTGGTCAACGCCGTTGTCGATGCCCTGGCGCCGCTGGGGGTGAGACACATCGACATGCCGTTGCGACCACGAAGGGTGTGGCAGGCGATCCAGGAAGCGAGGTCTTGAGATGTATCCGCGACAGTTCGATTACCTGGCCCCCACCACCCTCGACGAGGCCGTCGAGGCGTTGAACGGTGTGGAGGGCGCCAAGGTGCTGGCGGGAGGGATGAGCCTGCTCAACCTGATGAAGCTTCGGCTCTTCTCACCTCCGATGCTCATCGACATCGGGCGGATCGAGGGCCTCGACCAGATCGAGGATCGGGGGGACCACACTGCCGTCGGCGCCCTAGTCACCCACGGGGAGACGGCGTCGAGCGACCTGGTCAGGGAGCACGCCGCGGCACTCGCGGAAGCTGCCTCGCTGACCGGCGACGTCCAGGTGAGGAACCGGGGGACCACCTGCGGTGCCATCGCCCACTCGGATACAGCCGCCGACCAGCCGGCGGCCGCCATCGCCTGTGGGGCCACCATGGTGGCCCGCTCGGTGGACGGGACCCGGGAGATCGCCGCCGCC
>CAZKFU010000152.1:0-501 GCA_964552165.1 uncultured Acidimicrobiaceae bacterium | reverse complement strand
GAACTCGGCGTCCGAGACGAGCCGGAGCGCGAAGCGGCCGACTTCTTCGTCGATGCCCTCACCTCGGCTCTGGCACCCAACGAAATTCTCACCGAGGTCAGGCTCCCCAAGGCGGGCGGCGGGTCGGGGTACGACAAGCTAGGGCGACGGGGCGGTCATTCCGACTACGCGGTGGCCGGTGTCGCCGCCTGGGTGTCGAAATCGAACGGCTCGGTCGGCGACGCCCGGATCGGCCTCACCGGCGTGGGCCCGGCCCCCTCGGCAGCCACCGCGGCGATGGAGGCCTTCGTCGGATCCGACGGATCGGAGCAGGCCATCGCCGCCGCTTCCGAGCTGGTTGTGGACGGGGTCACCGTGTTGGAGGATCTCTACGGGTCGGTGGAATACAAGACGCACTTGGCCAAAGAGTTCACCAGGCGCGCCCTGCGGATGGCACTCTCCCGAGCCTGAGATCGGCCCGGCCGGGCCGATGGGAGTGGACGCACCGGGTCACACCCCCCT
>CAZKFU010000151.1:0-3826 GCA_964552165.1 uncultured Acidimicrobiaceae bacterium | reverse complement strand
CACCTCGGCCTTTTGAAACTCTTTGACATCCGAATAACCGGTGGTGGCCATGCTCACCTTGAGGGCCCCAAATAGGTTGCGACGCCCGTCGTTCTCGTGGGCGGGCCCGACCAGGATCTCCTCGAGCGTGCCGAGGTCGCCCACGTCGACCCGAGCCCCACGGGGAAGCGTCGGATGGAAGGTTGCCATGCCCCAGTGCGCGCCGCGCCCCGGGGCCTCGGAAGCCGCCGCCAGAGGCGAGCCGATCATCACCGCATCGGCGCCACAGGCAATCGCCTTGGAGACATCTCCGCCGGTCCGCATACCGCCGTCGGCGATGACGTGGACGTAGCGGCCGGTCTCGTCGAGATAGCGCATTCGGGCACCAGCAGCGTCGGCGATGGCGGTCGCCTGGGGGACGCCGACACCGAGCACGGCACGTGTGGTGCAGGCTGCACCGGGGCCCACTCCCACCAGCACTCCCACGGCGCCGGTTCTCATGAGGTGGAGCGCCGTAGAGTACGAGGCGCACCCGCCGACGAGCACCGGAACCTCGCACTCGGCGATGTACTCCTTGAGGTTGAGAGGCTCCTCGCGGCTGGAGACGTGCTCGGCCGATACCACCGTTCCCTGGATGACGAGTATGTCGAGCCCGGCCTCGAGAGCGTGCCCCGACCACATCTTCACCCGCTGTGGTGTCAGCGAGCCGGCGGTGACCACGCCCTGGGCCTTGATCTCGGCAATGCGCCGGGCGATCAGGTCGGGCCTCACCGGCTCCAGGTATATCTCCTGCATGCGGAGGGTCGCCTTCTCCCGGGGCAGTTCGGCGATCTCCTCGAAGTAGGGTGATGGGTCGTCGTATCTGGTCCACAACCCCTCTAGGTTGAGAGCGGCGAGCCCGCCAAGTTTGCCGATGGCCGCCGCCGTGGCCGGGGAGATCGCCGAATCCATCGCCGACCCCATCATCGGAAGATTGAACTTGAAGGCGTCGAGCTGCCAGGAGATGTCGATGTCATCGGGGTCCCGGGTTCTCCGGGAGGGGACGATGGCGATGTCGTCGAAGCCGAAGGCTTGACGCCCTGATTTCCCAATTCCGATGTCGATCTCCACTTAGAACCTCCGGCGGCCTGCCCTCGCAGGGTAACAGTGGTCTTGGCAGACCCCGCCGGTACCCTGCGCCGCCGTGACCCGGACGTGGACTCTCGTCGACTTCGTGCTGGTGTTGCTCGGTGGCTACTTTGCCGCCGCCGTGTTCGCCGCCGTGGGGGCGTTCCTTGGGGACGAGGAGCTGATATTCGTCCTGTTCCTGGTGGGCCAAAACGCCGGGCATCTCCTCGTCTTCTGGCTTCGCCGAAGGTCACACCGATCCGAAGGCACAGTGTCGATGTCGGTCGAGCCAAGGGACGGGGTCTACGTGGCGGTGGGAGTCGGGCTGCAATTGGCGCTCATTCTCCTCTTCTGGCCGTTGCTCCAGCTTCTGCCCGAGGGCGCAGACCCCCAACAGCTCGGGTCGCTCCTCGACGGGATCGAAGGTCAGGCCGCGCGCCTGACCATGGTCCTGGTGACGGCGGCGCTCGCGCCCGTGGTGGAGGAGATCATCTACCGGGGCATTCTTCTCGACGCCTTGTCGCGTCTTCGCCGCGGACCTGCAATCTTCTTAAGCGCTGTTGTCTTCGCCGGCGCCCACATCCTCGGGCTCCAGCCCAGCCAGCTCCTCTTCGGGTTCGCCGTCGTGATCCCTCGGCTCTTCCTGCTCGGTCTCTATCTGGGAGCGCTGACCTTGCGAAAAGGCCGGATAGGCCCCGCGGTCTTCACTCACGCCGGAGTCAACCTTCTTGCCGCGGTGGCGCTCCTGTTGCCGCCCGACCTGGCGAGCTAGCGGTCTAGATACCGAGCTTCTCCCGGACCGACCGCATCGACTCCTGGGCCATCTCTCTTCCTCGGGCAGCCCCGAGGCGCATCACGTCGGCGACTTCGGCGTCGGACAGGCGCTCGAACCGGTCCCGGATTGGAGCCAGACCCTCGATCACGGCATCGGCCACCGCCTCCTTGAAGCGACCGTATCCCTGGTCGTGGTACTCGGCGACCAAGTCGTCGATCGACTTCTCCGTGAAGATGGACATCATCTCGAGCAGGTTGGAGATGCCCGGCTTGCCTTCCCAGTCGTACTCCACGTCCCGACCTGAGTCGGTGACCGCAGCCTTGATCTTGGCCCGCACTGCCTCTGGTGCGTCGAGCAGAAGCACCCGCGACTCGGGGTCGGGGTCCGATTTCGACATCTTGCCGGTTGGGTCTTGAAGCGACATCACCCGAGCCCCGATCTCGGGAGTGATCCTCTCCGGCAGGGGGAACTCATCACCGAACCGAGAGTTGAAGCGCTGCGCCAGGTCACGGGTGAGCTCGAGGTGCTGCGCCTGGTCGTCGCCGACGGGAACGGCATGGACCTTGTGGACCAGGATGTCGGCAGCCATCAGAACCGGGTATGCGTAGAGACCAAGGTTCTGGCCGGCCCGATCGGCCTTCTCCTTGAATTGGGTCATCCGATCGAGCTGGCCCAACCCGGCGACAGTGCCCAGCACCCACGCCAGCTCGGCGTGCTGGGGGACCTCGCTCTGGTAATAGACGAGCGAACGCTCGGGATCGACGCCCATCGCCAGCAGAAGGCGCGCTGCCTCCCTTCTCCCCGCGCCGAGATCGGCGGGCCGATAGGGAACGGTCATCGCGTGGAGGTCGACGACGCAGTAGATGGTCTCGTACTCGGTCTGCAGCGCCACATAATTGCGCCCGGCGCCGATGTAATTGCCGACGTGGATGTTCCCCGTGGGCTGAATGCCCGAGAAGACTCTCTTCCGTGTTGTCAATTGACTCTCCAACGATTTCCAAAAGGTGCCGAAGCGTAGGCCCGTGCCGGCACCCTCTTCAAGACTGGGGGTCGAGCTCGACCCCGAGGTGACGCAGGTACCTCTCTTCGGTCTCGAGTAGTCCCCACGCCCCGGTGAACTCGGCACCGGTGACGGTGGCGCCGTCAAACCGTGTCGCCGACAGCGCACAATCGGTGAGCCGCGCCCGGGTGAGGTCGGCGCCCCGCAGATCGGCACCCTCGAGGTCGGAGCCGCCCAGGTCCGCTCCGGCGAGGTTGGCCCCGGAGAGATCTGACAGCGACAGGTTGCAGCCCCTCAGGTCGTGGCCAGCCAGCGCCACCCCGGACAGGTCGCAGTTCTTGAGTTGGAGTTGCCTCAGGTCGGCGGTCAGTGGCCGCCAGTGGCGAAGGTCCAACCCGATCAAAGGCCGCTGCCGATACTTTTGGTAGTCAGCAGCCTCGAGAAACCGATGCAGCTGCTCGGGCCGCAGCGACCCGGTCGTGAACCGCTGATCACCCGAGGCCGGGTCGCCGACATTGTGATAGCTCGATGTCCGCTCCCAGTACCCGAGCCGGTCTTCCTCCAGGAACTCGATCCGTCGAATCCACTTCAGCGACTTGTAGAAGTAGCGCCCGGGCACGAAAGCCCGCACCGGCCCTCCGTGCTCGACGGTCAGCGGCTCCCCGTCCAGGGCGTGGACCACCCACGCCTCGTCCATGGCCAGCTCGAGGGGGATCGAAGTGTCGTGATCCCGAGAGGAGTAGGCGATCATCCTGACAAATCTGGCCTCTGGCTTCACCGATGCAGGCGAGACCAGACGAGACATCGGGATCCCGATCCACTCCACACCGAGCCTCGACCATGACGTGACGCAGTGGATGTCCGCCACCAGACGATGAGTGGCGACATCCAGGAGCTCGTCCAAGCCCATCGAGAAGCTGGGCGTCACCGCACCGGCGAACTCCAGCCGCCACGTGTCGGGACTC